>JAACVI010000151.1 GCA_009992505.1 Myxococcales bacterium | reverse complement strand
GCCGTGGGCCAAGACCGCGCGCTCTCCGCGGACGCCGTACTCCGCCAGGGCCGCGATGTCGTCCATGCCGGTCAGCTCACGCACGGCCTCGCGTTCCGCGCGCTGCTCGGCCGCGTGCGTATGGACGAGGGTGCCGAGCTCGTCCGCGGCGGCGGCGGTCTCCCGCATGAGCTGCTCCGAGCACGAGAGGATGAAGCGCGGGGCGAAGGCGTAGCCCAGGCGTCCGTCCGCGGCGCCATGCCAGCGACGATGGAGGCGCAGGCTCTCGCGCAGACTCTCGACGCGCTTCTCGCGCAGACCCTTCGGCACGCCCTGGCCGCGATCCATCATCGCCTTGCCGCTGAAGCCGCGAATCCCGGCCTCGCTCATGGCCTCGAAGATGGCGTCCTGATGCCGCACCGTGCCCATGTCGAGGATGGTCGTCGTGCCTGCGAGCAGCATCTCGGCCAGCCCGAGTCGCGCCGAGGCGGTGAGGGAAGCGCGGTCGTGCGCGCCCTCCAGAGGCCAGATGCGCTTCCGCAGCCAGGGCAGGAGCGGCATGTCGTCCGCCATGCCACGGAACAGCGCCTGGCAGAGGTGCACATGAGCCTGCACCAGCCCGGGCATCACCACGGCGCCCTCGGCGTCGAGGACGCGCGCCGGAGCGCCGCCCGGATCCTTGCCCAGCACCAGGATGCGTCCGTCGCGGATGCGCAGATCGCCCTTCAGGACTCGCCTCTTGGCGTCCATCGTGAGCAACGTCCCGCCGCGTATCAGCAGATCCATCAATCTTCCCTCCGGCTCGCGAGGTCGGCGGCTTGGAAGGCGTGGGGCAGCAGCTCCGAGGCGTTCGTCTTCAGCAACCCGCCCTCAACACCGCGCGATTGGATGGGCAGCTCCGGCGCGAATTCGTGCAGCACTTGTCGGCACATCCCGCAGGGTGAGGTGGCCTCCGCGCCGTTCGCGACCACCACCAGGGCCTCGAAGTCTCGCGCCCCCGCGGTCACGGCCGCAGCCACCGCGCTGCGCTCGGCACACAGGCAGAGCCCGTAGCTCGCGTTCTCGACGTTGGTGCCCGTGAAGACGCGGCCATCGTGTGTGAGCAGGGCCGCGCCGACACGGAAGCGGGAGTAGGGCGCATACGCATGCTCGCGCGCCACCCTCGCCGCTCGTGTCAGAGCGTCCCAGTCGACGACTGGACCGGTCTCGCCGGAGCCGCTCATCCCATCCTGCGCAACGTGGCCCCGAGCAGGGAGACGAATCGGTCACGCACTCGATCCGCCGTCTCCTGCACCTCTTCGTGATTCAAGGTCGCGCCCCCGAGTCCGGCGGCGGCGTTGGTGATGCAGGAGAGTCCGAGCACGCGCGCGCCCATGTGCCGGGCCGCGATCACCTCGAGCACGGTGCTCATGCCCACGGCGTCCGCGCCCATGCGATGCAGCATGCGGATCTCCGCTGGCGTCTCGTAGGACGGACCGAGCAGTCCCGCGTACACGCCATGCTGAAGCTCGATCCCGAGCGCCCGCGCGCCCTCGGCGGCGAGCTCGCGCAGAGTCGCGTCGTACGCCGTCGTCATGTCGACGAAGCGCGGTCCCAGGCTCTCTTCGTTGGTCCCGATGAGCGGACTCATGCCCGTGAGGTTCAGGTGGTCTTCGATCAGCATCAGGTCGCCGACCGCGAAGCGCGCCGCGATGCCGCCGGCGGCGTTCGTGATCATCACCTGCTCGGCGCCCAGCGCGATCATCAGCCGCGCCCCGAAGACCGCGTCCTGGGGCGAGTGGCCCTCGTACAGGTGGACGCGACCCTGCATGGCCACGACCGAGACGCCCTCGGCCTCACCCAGGACGAGGTTGCCCGCGTGACCTGCGACGCGAGATTGGGGCATGCCCGGGATCTCGGCGTAGGGAATTCGCGTCGCATCTTCGACCGTATCCGCCCAGCTGCCCAGGCCCGAGCCCAGGATCAGGGCGACGTGGGGTCGACGGGTGGTCTTCTCCCGCACGGCGGCCGCAGCCAGGTCGATGCGTGCCCGTTCGCTCGCTTCCATATTCATGGCGGCGGATCATATCAGCCCGTCAGGGAAACGCTCGGGAAAGCCTGCGCGGCTGAGGGCCTCGTGGAACTTCGGGTGGACGACGCGGTCTGATGGGCGTGCAGGGCCGTGGCAACCAGATGTGGGCTTCCTCTCCCGGTCGCGCGACGCGGGCCTCGACAGTGACTACTCTATGGGTGTGACTCCCGAAATCGACCGAGGGGCCTACGGCCTGTGGCCCTCCGAGCAGGTGCTCTGGCACGGGCGCGCGGTCGGGGGCGCGCCACTGGACTCGCGCGTCCGCGTCGCCGCCGTCAGCTTCGCGATGCTCGGCGTGATCGCCGCGCTCTTCGCCGCGCTCCTCTACGTCGCGGAGCTGCCGGGGACGCGTGATCTCGTCAGCCTCGGCGCGCTCTTGCTCGCCTTCTCCGTCGGCTCGGTCTTGCTGCCCCACTGGCTCTCCGACGGGCTCGAATACGTCGTCACCGACAGCCGCGTCTTCACGCGACGTGGTCGCCACATGCGTCAGATGGAGCGCGCCGACATCACCTTCGGGCGCCTGCGCTGGAGCACCTCCATGCCTCGCCTGGGCGACCTCGAGTTGGTGATCGCCGTCCCCTTCGGCCCGCTCTCGCGCAAGCAGAAGCTCACGCTCCGGGCCGTGCGCGATCCCGAGTCCGTGTTCGCGATCATCCGTGGCCACGCGCCGCGACCCGGCGCCGACGACCGAGAATTGCCGCTGGTGGAGCGGCTCGATCCTGGCGAGGAGGTGATCTGGGGAGGTCGCCCCACGGGGCGCGCCATCGGCTGGCGCGAGCTCGCCACCGCGGCCCTCGGGCTCTTGGGCTGCGTGCTCGCCTTCGCCTACGCCCACGCCGTCTTCTTCGCGCTCGCCGATCTCGAGCGCATCGGTCTGCCCGTGCGCTCGTGGACCTGGGTGCTGTTCTTCCTCCCCGTCACCCTCAGCTTCCTGTCGATCCTCGGCGTCGGCGCGTGGCTCGTGTGGTGGGGTCTGTTCCGCGCGCGCATGCTCGCCATCGAGACCGACTACGTGTTGACCGATCGACGGCTGCTGATCCGGCGCGGCCCCGTAGAATTCTCCGTCGAGCGCAAGCGCATCGTCGACGCGGCTCTGACCCCCGCGGGCGAGGGACGCTACAACGTGTTCTTGATGCTCGACGCGCCGCGCGGGCACGCCCTGGCCATCGGCGGTGCGCTCTCGAGGGTGGCGCCACCACGCGATGCCGTGGCCCCCGTGCTCTACGCGCTCGGTGACGCGGAGCGCCTGTTGAACCTGATGTTCGGCGAGCAGCCGCGGCCCTCCGACCCCGGGCAGTGAATCTCGCGCGCGCTCGCGCGTCCCATGGGAGCCCCAGGGGCTGAAGTCCCTCGTCATCTTCGATCGGGGGCGTGGTGGGGGCGCCGCGTCCGCGCTGTCCAATGAGGCTTTTCATGAAGTTCAGGCGATTTCTCTCTGTCGCGGGGGCGCTCGCGTCCGGTGCGGTCTTGATCGGTGCCAGCGGTTGCACGATCACCACCAGCAGGGCCCGGGTCCATGCGCCGCCGCCCGTGACCGTCGAGGCGCAGGTGGCAGCGCCAACGGCGCAGATTCAGGTCCAGGTCGCGGCTCCCCAGCTGGCCACCGGCGTGACCGTCGTGGAGGCGAGCTGTGCGCAGGGCGCGGCTGAGGTCTGCAACGGCCTCGACGACAACTGCAACGGTCAGATCGACGAAGGCTGCGGCTACTCGTCCGGCAACATCCAGATCACGATGTACTGGAACACGGGCGCCGACCTCGATCTCTACGTCACGGATCCCGCGGGCGAGACCATCAGCTACTCGCATACGACGACCAACTCCGGAGGCGAGCTCGACCACGACGCGCGCGGTCAGTGCAACGCCAGCCAGGAGAACAACACGATCGAGAACGTCTTCTGGAACAACCCGAACCCGCCCAGCGGCGCCTATCAAGTGGCCGTGCACTACTGGGGTGAGTGCAACAGCCACGCGGGTCCGACCACCGCCACGATCTCCATCGCCGTCGGCGGCCGCATCATCGGCGCGTACAACTACACGCTGGCTCCGCAACAGCGCGCCACCGTGGCGACCTTCCAG
>JAACVI010000150.1 GCA_009992505.1 Myxococcales bacterium | reverse complement strand
AGCTGATGATCGTCGTCGCGATCATCGGCGTGTTGGCGGCCATCGCCATCCCCGCGTTCATCAACTACGTCAAGCGAGCCAAGACCTCGGAGACGGGCTCGAACCTGAAGGCCCTGTACACGGGCGCAGCGTCCTACTACAGCGCCGAACACTGGTCGCAGGGCGTCGTCGCCGCGGGGACAGCCTCGACCTCGTCGACCAACTGCACTGTTGTGGCAGCTGCGACGATAGGCGTTCCCACCAACGCCAAGGTTTCTCACAACTGGACGGCGGAAGCTGCCTCCTTCCGCGACATCGGCTTCGCGCCGGCCGATCCGCTCTACTACCAGTACGCCATCGAATCTTCGACGGATGTATGCGGTCTGGGCCCGGGGACAGCGGGCGCAGCGTTGGCGATCTACACCTTCCGCGCCTACGGCGACCTCGATAACGACTCCGCCCTGAGCACCTTCGAGGTCTCGGTCGGTGCCAACACGGACAACGAACTCTATCGCTCGCCCGGTATCTACGTCGTGGACGAGCTCGAGTAGATTTGGCTCCTGTGCAGGAGAGCGCCGTCCACCTTCGGGTGGGCGGCGTTTTTCGTTGGGGGCGCGGCGGGACCAAGGCCGCCACGCCAGCACCAGGCTTCACAGCCGGGGTGGTGCCATGCCACGTTCGGCCGCAATCTGGGCCAGTGCGCGCCGGGCATGCTCGAAGTCGATTCGGTCACCACGAGCTCTGAACAGCATCGCCGCCAGCCACTGAGCGCGCATCGATCCGGGCGCGCGCTGCACGTTCGCGAGGATGTCGGCCGCCAGAAGATCTCGTTCGGGATCGGTGGCAATCGCCGAGGCCCGACGCATGCCGGTGCGTGGACTCAGGGCACGGTAGCCGAAGCGGGCGAGATAGGGCTCACTCTCGACGCTCCGCTGCACCATCACCGCGGCAACATCGTCCCAGTACACCAGGCACCAGGCAGGATCGTCGAGGATGGGCGCGAGGCGCCCCGGGAGCTGGTCTCCGTTGGCGACGACGGCGGTGTTCACGCCGTAGCGCATGAGCTGGTACCGTAACCGTCGTGGGTCGCTCGGGGCTCGCAGACTCTGCTCGAAGAACGGTCGTGGGTAGACCGTATCGTTGCGACCATCGATGAAGACGCGCTGCGCTGGTGCCAGGGCAAAGAGCAGGTAGCCGCCGAGGTCGAAGCTGTTCCAGAGCTCCCCCGGTGGCGGACTCGCGGACATGAATGCGGCGGCTTCGACCGGTACGCGCCCGTCCATGATGCCGAAGCCCTGATAGCCCTCCGGGATCCGGTAGAGGTAGAAGCTCGCCATGGTGGCGACCCCCATCGCGACAAGAGCGAAGCGCTGCACCGTGGGCCGGATGGCGGCTCCTGCGTGCTTCAGCAACCCTGCGACGCCGGCCGCCGCGGAGGGCGCCAGGGCGATGGCGAGCAGCGGGACGAAGCGAGTGACGCGGACGGCCATGAGCGCCACGCCCAAAGCGACCAAGAGCTCGAGCCACGATCGGGAACGCCGCGCCAAGCCGTACGCGGCGAGCGGCACCAGCAGCAGCAACGCCATGTGATGATGGAGCACGCCATCGAGGCTGAGCGGCTGCCATTCTCCGATCGCTCCGACCAGGCGCCCCCCCAGCGTCAGGTCGAAGGTGCTCGAGTAGTAGTAGCCGCCGCCCGAGCTGCCCAGGAGCGCGAGCGCGCTCAGCACGGACCCGACCGCGAGCGGACGCAGCAGGCCACGCTTCCTGCGATCGAGGGACCAGGCCACGGCCGCCGCCGCGAGGGCCGCGAGTCCCACCATCCCGCCGCGGTGCAGGTTCGCCCATAGCAGGAAGAGCGGCGGAAGCGCATACAAGAGGCGTGGCCGCGAGCGCTCCGCATGATGGAGCAACAAGAGCACGGCTGCGAAGCCGATGTAGGTGAAGATCTGGGGCTTGATGGCGGTGGCCGCGAAGCTGGCCGCGCCCGCCAGCCCGAGCGCCAGGCTCATGGGGCCGACGCCGTCTTGCTTGCCACGTTGGGCCACGAGCGCCGCGAGGACGACACCGCAGGCCGCGTGCAGGAGCTGAAGCCCGGGGACGCGCGCGGCAGCATAGGCGCCATAGTAGAGGAGCTGCGCGAGCGCCTCGGAGTAGTGCCAGGGCCCAGGGGCCGTGTGAGAGAAGGGGTCCGTGGTCGGAATCGCACCGTGGACGACGATCCACTGGCCCGTCCGCACGTGCCACCAGATGTCGCCGCCGCCGACCTTCACCAGCATCGCGGCGCCGAACACCCAGCAAGGCAGCGCGATCCAGCGCCAGCCCCTCGAAGGCTCCTGGCTCACCATGGCTTGTGCCATTCGGCGTGGAGGTCACCCCCGAGGGGGTCACGCCCAACAGGCCATGTGGCTCGGGTCGCTTCGGTCTTCACGCAGCGAGGATATCCTGGCATCGGCCTCGAGGGGATTGTGCGTGGGCATGCGTCGCGCCGATCGGGTAGAAACGGAGCGTGCAACGACTCCGCACATCGGGCCCGCTGAAGCTGATCGCGCTCCTGGGCGTGATGGTCTGCGGCGTTGGCGCGCGCGCGCTGCGTCTCTCGGCGGTGGCCCAGCGGGACGCCACCGAGACCTACGAGGACATCTACTACCTGCCACCGCCCGCCTGGCTACCGGCGTTCTCCTTGGGCCATCGGGAAGCGCTCGCCGATCTCATCTGGATGCGCTCGCTGATCTACTTTGGAGAGGAGTTCCAAGAGCGCGGCGAATTGCGGCACGTGTTCGAATATGGCGAGGCCATGCTCACCCTCGATCCCGACTTTCGCCGCGTCTACCGCTGGATCGGCATGGCGGGCATCTACCATCCCACCGCGGCGACCGAGGCCGACACGCGGCGCTCCGTCAGCTTCCTAGAGCGCGGTGTCGCGCGCTTCCCCGACGACGGCGAGCTCGCCTGGGATCTCGGCGCGACCGAAATGTACGAATTCGCGCCCATGCTCCACGATGGCCCGGAGAAGGACGCTTTGAAGCTCCAGGCCACCGAGCACATGATGACGGCAGCGCGCCTCGGCGCAGGTCCCGCGTGGCTGGTGTTGGCCAACGCCACGCAACTCAAACGCCTGGGCGAGATGGAGCAGGCCGCGCGCCATCTCGAGGAGATGTACAGCACCGTGCGCGACCCCGACGTGCGCTCGCAGATCGGCACGCAGATCGCGGCGATTCGCGGCCGCTCGGAGGCGGAGGCCCTCGAACGGGCGATGCGGGAGCTCGACCAAGCCCACCGACGGGACTACCCCTACCTGTCCCTGGGCCTCTATCTACTCGTGCGGGACACGACCCGCCCGAATGGGTCGAGCGCGACAGCCCCCGATTCGGCGATCCCTCTCCCATGACCACCCCCTCAGCACGAGCGAAGCGTTCTCGCCAACGAGCCGGGCTCAGCTTGGTCGAAGCGTCGCTTGGCGTCGCGCTCGTGGGCACGGCGCTCGCCGTCTTCGTACCTGTCTTCTTTCGTGAGCTGAGGACGAGCCGCATCTCCGAGGCTCCGGACAACCTCGCCCGCCTGCACGCTGGCGCCGCGGCCTACTTCGACGCGGTGCACGCGCTCCACGACATGCCGCGTCAAAGACGCTGCTTGCCCGATGCCACGGGACGAGCGCCCGCGGTGCCCGGTCCCGCCGCGCAGCAGGTCGACTTCGCGTCGGACGACGTTCCGGGCGCGCCGACCTGGCGTGCGCTGGGCTTCGCGCCGGAGAGGCCTGTCTACTTCAGCTACGAGGTGACGCCGACGCAGGTCGGCTGCGAGCTCACGGGGGAAGGCCCCCAGCTCATCCTCCGCGCCTACGGTGACCTCGACGGCGACGGCATGGAGAGCACCTTCGAACGCGCCGCTGCCATCGGTCCGGACTCGCGGCAGCTCGTCCCCTCGGGCGCGCTCTACGCACGCGACCGCACCGAGTAGTCGTCCCGACCTCGGGCCCAGACGCGGTCGAGCAGCGAGCGCCCTCGCAGCGGCCGACCGAGCGGTACAAAGGCACCGCGACCGAGGGCGCGAGAAGGCAAGCCGCGAATCGACCGTGGCTGGGCCCGCAGGGCTCAGCTGGGGTTGAGGGTGACGATCTTCGTCGTCACCTCTCCAGCCGTGATCGTCACGCTGACGTTCTCACGGATGTTGAAGTCAGGGTTCACCAAGGTGACGCGGTGCGGCCCGGCCGGGAGGCTGATGTTCATCTGCGGAGTGTTGCCGATGAGTCGACCGTCGACGTAGACCTGCGACCAGGGCCGGCTGTTGATGCGCAGCGTTCCCGGGCCGCTCGCCGTGGCCATGGTGGGGGTCGGGTTCATGGTGGGGTTCATCGTCGGGTGATCGACGACGGGATGCGAGACCTGCGGATGGTGAACCGCGACCCTGTTCGGTTCGAGCCGCGCCTCGAGCGTGTACTCTTCGCGACCCCCGGGGATCGTCAAGGGAGCGGAGTACGTTCCATAGCCTCTCGCCTCCATCTCGACGGTGTAGGCGCCTCCCTCGATGTCGACATCGCTGGTGGTCGGGGTCGTCCCGATGCGGGTCCGCCGACCGCCTCGAATCAGCGTGACGTCGGCTCCAGGCGGCTCGGAGGAGAAGGAGACCTGGACCTGCTTCAAGCGCAGCGTGACGGACGGCATCTCGATGATGCGTCCAGCCTGCACGTCGATCTGACCCTGCCAGTTTCCGTAGCGCTCGCCGTGCTCGACGCGGATGGTGTGCTGACCGGGCGTCAGGTCCGTGAGCCGCACCGGCGTGCGCTCGGACAACTCGCGCCCATCCACATAGACCTGTGCACCAGAAGGTGCGGAGTCGAGGGCGATGCCCGTGCCCGTCGCCGGTGAGGGCGTGCCGGCTCCGGCGACCGATGTACCGGCTGCACCCGCCTCTTGTTCCAGAGTGATCTGCCCAAGGTCCAGGGTGTCGCCCGCCACGACCTGCACCCGCGTCGAGTAGGTGCGGTAGCCGCGCTTGCGCACCTCGAGCAGATGCCGCTCGCCCGCCGCGACGTTGGTGATCACGAAGGGACTCGCCGTGGCATCCACCGCCTGTTCGTCGAAGAGCACGACGGGATCGGTCGGGGTCGAGGTGAATCGAATGTTGCCGGGCGTCGCAGGCCGGAAGAGGAAGTAACCACCGACGACGAGGCCGAGCAGGAGCACCGCGGCCGCGGCGACGATCGCCCCGAGGCTCGACCCCTTGCGTCCCGAGGGTCGCGACGTCACCTCGGTCGGCTCCCTCACGCCACGCGCAGGAAGCGCGCTCGGTGTCGGGTTCGGGTCCAGGGAGGGGCCACCGCCGAAGGGAGAGGGAGCTCCCTGAGGGGGCAGGCCCATCGGGGGCGAGGCGCTGGGCCCAACGGGCTGCCGACCTGGATCGCCGAAGGGCGAAGGCGCGCCGGCGGCGGGCGAGGACATGCCGGGCGAGGACATGCCGGGCGAAGACATCCCCGGCGAAGACATCCCCGGCGAAGACATCCCCGGCGAAGACATCCCCGGCGAAGACATCCCCGGCGAAGAGGGCGAGCCTGGAGGCACGTAGCCCCCGAATTCGGGCTTGTCGTAGATCTGCGTCGCCAGCTCGTCCTCGTCCCAATCCATGTCGAATTGGGGACCCGCCGCCGGCGCGGACGCGGCTGCGGACATGGGCGGAGCGGGCGGAGGCCCTGAAGGCGCGGGGCCACTCGGCCGCGGCGGAGGCGAAACAGCGCCCATGCCGAGCATGGTCGACTTGGGGGAGCGCCGCGGCGGAGGCGGAGGCGGCGTGCGACTCGGCACGGCGGGCGGCGGAGGTGGCGCCCTGCGCTGCTGCTCCGAGGGCAGGTTCTCGAAGGCCGACAGACCGCCGCCACGCATCGAGGCCGCGTCGATCTTTCGAAACTCTTCATCGCGCGTGACCTCGCGCGCGATCTCCTCCTGGAAGGAGCGACGCATGTAGGAGCTCAGGTCCTTGCGCGCGAAGAAGTTGCCGCTTGTGTACATGAACGACTGCAGATCGTCGTGCAGGTCCATCGCGCTCTGGTAGCGATCCTCGGCGTCCTTCGCGAGGGCGCGCAGCACGATCTGCTCGAGCTCCTCTGGGATGCGTCGGTTGTAGGTGCTGGGCGGCATGATCTCGACGTTGCGGACCTTCTCCAGGGTGGAGAAGTCGCTCTCGCCCACGAAGAGCCGCTCGCCCGTGAGCTGCTCGTAGAGCACGATGCCCATGGCGAAGATGTCGCTGCGCCGGTCCAGTGGTAGCCCGCGCACCTGCTCGGGCGACATGTAGCCGAACTTGCCCTTGAGGATGCCCGCCTGGGTCTTGCCGGCCTTGTTCGCCGCCTTGGCGATGCCGAAGTCGATGAGCTTGATCTCGCCGTCGTACGAGATGAGGACGTTCTGCGGCGAGACGTCCCGGTGCACGAGGTGCAGCGGCCGTCCCGACGAGTCCTTCTTGTTGTGGGCGTAGTCGAGGCCCTCACACACCTTCATGGTGATGTAGCAAGCCATGGGCACGGGCACGGTCTCGCCGCGCTTGCGCGAGCGGTCGAAGATCGCGCGCAGGTCCTTGCCCTGCACGTACTCCATCGCGATGAAGTAGCTCTCGCCCACCTTCCCCAGGTCGAAGATCTGAGCGATGTTCGCGTGCGAGAGCTGCACGGCGATCTTCGCCTCGTCGATGAACATGACGATGAATTCCTGGTCCTCCGCGATGGAGGGCAGGATGCGCTTCAGCGCAATGAGGCGCTCGAAGCCTTCGACGCCGAAGGTCTTGGCCTTGAAAACCTCGGCCATGCCGCCGACGTTCACTCTCTCGAGGAGAAGGTACTTTCCGAAGGGGATGGGCTTCTTCACCACGACCCTCGCCTGAGAAATTCGCTTGGAGTGGACTCTTCGATGGTTGCCCTCGACCCGTGGCCCATGCCCCGTTCACGCACATCCGTCTGGACGGTGGCGGCACTGTACTGGACCTGCACAGATCTTTTCAAGCGGTGTTCTCGCTGGTCTTCGGGATGGTGCATGGCGGGATGGTGGATGGTACGTCGCGCCGGCCCACAGGGATTGGACCTACCCGTGCAAGGATCCTTGGCGGGGCTGACATATCATGCCTGAAAGTGAATGGCGCGCACAGTTCGGACCCAGGGCGCGTTTTGGCCCAGCCCGCCGCCCTACACGCCTCCGTCGGGGGCACGGAACCGCGGCGCGTGGTCCTCCTCGCGGAGGTACCGGACCCGCGTGTCCTGCATCCGATACCAGTACATGTAGGGGCGCGGCTGGACGTCGGGGAACAGCACCTCGGTGGCGGCCCGGGGCTGAGCCTCGAGCACCAACGCCCGGTCGATGTCCAGCGTCCGCTGGTAGCGGTCGGGACCGACGGCGGTCTCGTCGTCGGCGGCGAACGCCAGGCGCGTGGCCGGCTGAAGCGCGATGACCTCCCCAACCGCGCCCGCACGGGTCAACGCCTGGGCCAGGTCGGGCGCTTCCGGGGCGCCCTTCTCGGCGTAGACCAGGAAGCCGTCCAGGGTGACGCCCACCGCCGCGAGCGCGTCGGGCACCTGCGCCAGAGGTCGCCCACGCAGGAGGATCTCGGCGCCTGCCGGAGCCTCGCCCACCTCGAAGTGATAGCCCACGTCGAGCGGAACGGCGTACAGCCCGTGTCGTCCTCCGCTCGCGTGCTCGGGCTGGCTGAAGTAGCCCAGCGGACGCCCGTGGTCATGGCGCGCCAGGGGTGCGGGTTGCGCCCGGCGCGGATCCACCCGG
>JAACVI010000141.1 GCA_009992505.1 Myxococcales bacterium | reverse complement strand
TCCTGCTCAGCATGCTGGCCGCGTTCTATCTCTACCTGCGCTGAGCTCCGTTCGAGCGTCGCGACTCCGTAGCCTCGTGGTAGGCTCGCGCTGAATAACGGGCGGCCTCGCGCGTCGTCCGTAGCCTCAGGCTTGGTTCGCGGTGGAGGTGGACTCGTGCGTAGGACAGGCATTCTCTCGGGCGCGCTCACGTTTGCGCTCTTGCTCGCGTTGGGCTCACTCCTCCCGCCGCCAGGGCAGGCGCAACAGGCGAACTTCAGCACGGTGTCCCTGTCTCCGGGCTTCATGCCCGATCCGCACGTAGAGCAGGGCACGAGTGGCGGTCAGGCCGAAGCGCAGCGCCTCAACTCTGGCTGTCGTGGTTGGATCGCCAGCAACCCCGATCACATCTTCAACGCCCAGGGGTCCTTCGGCTTCCTGCGCGTCTTCGCCGTGTCGGCGCAGGACGTCACGCTGGTGGTCCAGACGCCCGACGGCCAGCTCCGCTGCAACGACGACACCTTTGGACGCAATCCCTCGTTGGACAGTCCGTGGCCCGCCGGGACCTACCGCATCTGGGTGGGCAGCTACACGCGCGGCACGCGGGCGCCCTACCAGCTCTACTTCTCGGAGCTGCTGAACACGACGCCCGCCACCGTGTCCGCTCCCGTGCAGGCCGTGGCGCCCGTGGCTGCGGTCGCGACCGCCGGCGAGACGCCTGGCTCCACGGTCACGGGCCCTGACCTCCGGCGCCTCGATCGCCGCAGCGGGCGCAGCAACTTCCAGGGGGCCTGGCTCCAATCGGGCTTCATGCCCGATCCCAACACCGTCACCGGCACCAGCGGCGGCACCATCGCGGCGCGGCGCGTCGCGGACGGATGCGCGGGCTACATCGCGCGGCGGCCCGACCACGTGCTGAACCTCGAGGGCAACTTCAACTTCTTCCGCATCTCCGCCACGAGCGCCCAGGACACCACCTTGGTCGTGCTGGCACCCAACGGCACCTGGTACTGCGACGACGACACGGTCGGCACCAACCCCGAGGTGCGTCGCAACCACTGGTCGCCCGGGCAATACATGGTCTGGGTGGGCAGCTACCGGCAGGGTCAGAACGCCGACTACCAGCTCGCCTTCTCCGAGCTGCACTCCGGCGGCGCGCCGGGACCCGTGGTCGCGCCTCCGCCCGTGGTCGCTGGCGGTGGCGGCCCCGACGTGTCGGGCACGCGCAGCAACTTCCAGGATGCCTGGCTGCGCACGGGCTTCACGCCTGACCCTCACCGGCTCGCGGGCACCAGCGGCGGGCAGATCTCCGCCAGCAGCCTGGGGCCGGACTGTCGCGGCTGGATCGCCCCCGCTCCCGATCACATCCTGAATCTCCAGACCGCCACGCGCTTCTTCCGCATCTTCGCCAGCAGCGACTCCGACACGACTCTGGTCGTGCGTGCTCCGGACGGACGCTGGTTCTGCGACGACGACACCTATGGTCTTAACCCGGCGCTCGAAGGCGAGAGCTGGACCCCGGGTCGCTATCTGATCTGGGTCGGCAGCTATTCGCGTGGCACGAACGCGCCCTACTCGCTGAACTTCACGGAATTGCGAGGCGTCACGCCCTAGAGCGGCGACGCTCGCCGTGCAGTGCAGGAGGGTGCTCCCCTTCAACCGTGGGGGACTCGTCCTGCACCGACTTCGCCGTGTGCGTCGACGTTCCTCCCAGTCCAAGCGGGTGCCGATTTCTGTTCGATGCACCGCGGCGCGCTACACTGCGCCGATGTTCGGCTCACCGATGAAGCGTTCCCTTCCCGGGCTGCTCGCGCCCTGCGTTCTGCTGCTCGCCTGCGGCGCGGGCCGAACGCCCGCGGAGCCAGCGCAGCTCGCCGCCTCCGAGCCGCCGCCGGCCGTGGCCACCGGCGCCAGCGGGACGACCGAGTCCGACGGCCCCGTCGCTCACGCGGTACCCGCCGCAGTGCCCGCCGTTGCGGACCCCACGCTCGAGATTCGGCTGCGCGCCGAGCCGCTCGAACGAACCATCACGCCCGTGGTCGAGGTGCTCGGTGGCACGGCGCGGCTGGCCAAGACGATCGGCGTGGAGCGCGAGGTGAACGGACACTTCCAGCGCGTCACCGGCATCGCGAGTCTCGAGCTGCGCAGCGATTGCCAATCACGCGCGCCCGATTGCATCGAGCTCGTCGCCGGTGCGGAACTACGCCCACCGCACTGGACCGGCATGCTCGGCGACGCCCAGTGCATCTGCACGCGTTGCGCACCCGCTCCGGCCGGGACCTATCGCTTCGTGCTGCACACCTGCGACGGCGCGCAGCAGGTCGAGAGCGATCCCTTCACCGTCGGCGCGCGCTAGTCCTCCACGTCGTCGAGATCGTCGTCGGGCTCGTCGACGGGCTGGTCGAAGTCGTCGTCGAGGTCGTCTTCGACGTCGCCCTCGCCCGCGTGCAGGTCGGTGGCGCTGCTCGAGAGCAGCATCATCTTCTGCCAGATGCTGCCAGCATCAGGCCGACGATCACGACGCTGGCGATGCGGATCGGGATCTGCGGTCGGCGGATGTCCGCGCAGGTCTCGCGGGCATCGTCCGCGAGCGTGACCAGCCGATGACAGACGCGCGCCAAGCCCGACGCGGGGAAGCGTTCTCGGATGCGCGCCTCGAGGCGCTTGCTCGTCGCGAGGATCTTCTCGGGGTCGAGCGTCGCGTGCTCGGTCATGTGCCGGCGCCCGCGTCGCCTCCGTCCGCTGCGCCCGCGTCGACGACGCCCGCGTCGGTCACGCCCGCGTCCGCGTCGGCCTCGCGCGCGGCCTTGGCGCTCTCGAAGGCGGCCATCACCGTGGGCGAGGTGCGCAGCGTGTCGAGCACCATGTCAGGCTGTCGGTCGAGGGCCGCGCGGAAGGCGCTCTGGGCCAGGTCTGCTCGGCCGAGGGCGACGTAGGCCGTGCCCAGGACGCGTTGGATGGTGACGATCTGATTGCCCGTGAGCGCGCCGGTGCCGAGCAGTCGATTGCCCAGCGCCACCGCCTCGGCGTAGCGCCCGTGACGCACGTGCTCCGACAGGTTCGGCAGCTTGGCGTCGATGCGCTGCTGCAGCGCGCGCGTGGCACCCGCGGGAGGCGCGCGGCCCGTCTCCGCTTCGACCAATCGACGTCCCTCGTCCGAGAGCCGCAGATCGCCCAGAGGCACGAGCACGATGCGTCCGCGATCGAGCCTGTTGCCGCGGATGTTGTTGAAGCGTCGGAGCTTCCGCCCCTCGTCGGAGTCGCCGTAATAGAGCTTGGCGAGGCGCGGCATGTTGTCGCCCTGCGCCGCCACGTGTCGCAGCGGATAGGGCACGACCAGCTCCGCGCCCTCGTCCGGCTGTTCGCCCGAGCTGTCCTGGTTCGCCTCGACCAGCACGAAGGCGCGCCTCGAGTCGCCGTAGTACTGCTCGGCGATGCGCGCCCAGGTCTCGCCCGCGGTGACGCGATGGTAGCTGACCCAGGGCACGGTCAGGCGCATGCCCACCACGATGGCGGCGCCACCCTGGGTCGTGAGGCCGTTCTCCGCCACCAAGACGTTCTCGCGCCTCGGATCCCCGTAGTAGCGCTGTGCGATGGAGGCGAGCGTCTCGCCGGCGCGCACCACGTGGGTGAAGTTGCGATCCGCGTGTGCACCCCCGTGCAGCATCAGCCCGAGGCATGAGAGCAACCCGGCCAGCGACGCCGCGAACATGACTCTGCGTGCGCTCATGGCGTGGCTCCGCCGGGGCCGTCCATGGTCGCGGTCGGGTCCGCGTCTTCTCCGGAGAGCGGTGCCAGCTCCACCTCGACACGCTCCGTCTGTCCGGCGCGCACGCGAATCTCGCGGTCCACGTGCTCGAAGTAGGGGTTCGAGAGCTTCAGGAAGTGGCGCCCAGGGGGCAGCGAGATGGGACGCGCGGTCGGCGTCGTGGCGACGTGCTGCCCATCCACGTAGACCTCGGCCCAGGGATCGACCACGACCTCGAGGGAGCCCGCCCGCTCGGGCACGA
>JAACVI010000140.1 GCA_009992505.1 Myxococcales bacterium | reverse complement strand
CTCGCACTTCGCGCGTTCACAGTTCGCTTCTTGACCGCTTCCGAGGGCGATACTAGACGCGGGGACATGTCCGCACCTCGCGTCCGCTTTGCGCCCTCTCCTACGGGCTATCTCCACATCGGCGGCATCCGCGCCGCGCTCTACGGTTGGCTCTGGGCCAAGCAGAAGGGCGGCGAGTTCATCCTGCGCATCGAGGACACGGACGAGCAGCGCAACACCGACGAGGCCGTCGAGATCATCTTCGAGTCGATGGACTGGCTGGGCATGGACTGGAACGAGGGCCCGCGCGTCGGTGGACCCAACGCACCCTACTTCCAGAGCAAGCGCCTCGATCTCTACCGCGAATACGCCGACAAGCTGATCGCCTCGGGTCACGCCTACCGCTGCTATGCGGGCAAGGAAGAGCTGGCCGAGGCGCGCACGCAGCACAAGCTGCGCACGGGCCACGAGCACGGCTTCCGCTTCCAGAGCCCGTGGCGCGATCGCACGGACGGCGACCCGAGCGAGTCGCACATCGTGCGCTTCAAGTCTCCCTCCGAGGGCGTCATCGCCTGGGACGATCTGGTCAAGGGTCGCATCGAGGTCGACAACGCGACGCAGCAGGACTTCGTGCTCCTGCGTCCGAACGGACTGCCGCTCTACAGCTTCGGCTGCGTGGTCGACGACCTGACGATGGGCGTGACCCTGGTGACGCGTGGCGACGACCACGTGATCAACACGGCACCGCAGATCCTCATGTACCAGGCGCTCGGCGCCGAGCCGCCGACCTTCGCCCACATGCCCATGGTGCTCGGACCCGACGGCAAGAAGCTGAGCAAGCGCCACGCGGCGGTCAGCGTGCTCGAGTATCGCGACCTCGGTTACCTGCCCGACGCCGTGCTGAACTACCTGGTGCGCCTGGGCTGGTCCCACGGCGATCAGGAGATCTTCACCAAGGACGAGCTCATCGAGCTCTTCGACTGGGAGCACGTGGGCTCGGGCTCCGCTCGCTACGACCAGAAGAAGTTCCTGCACGTGAACGCCGAGCACCTGCGCGCGCTGCCCCACGCTCAGCTCGCTCGTCGCGTCGTGCCCTTCCTGGCACAGCGCGGCATCGAGGTGGCCGAGGACGACGCGACGCTGCTCGCGGCGCTGCCCTACCTCACGCCGCGCGCGTCCACGCTCATCGAGCTGGCCGAGGCCGCGGACTACTTCCTGCGTCCCGTGCCCGTATTCGAAGACAAGGCGCGACGGAAGTTCCTGGTCCCCGAGTTCGCCGCGCACCTGCGCGAGCTCCTCAGCCGCGTGGAGGCCGCCGAGTCCTTCGACCTCGCGTCCCTCGAAGCGAGCGTCAACGGCTGGCTGGAAGCGGAAGGCCTGTCGATGAAGGACATCGCCCAGCCGGCGCGCGTGGCGCTGAGCGGACGCACCCGCAGCCCAGGTCTGTACGAGGTGATGGTGGTGCTGGGACGTGAGCGCACGCTCGAGCGCCTGCGAGCCGGGGCCGCCCTGGCCGCGTCGGGTCCGGATCTGAGCGCATGAGCGCTGCGGCCGAAGCCGAAGCACGCCCGCTGAGTCGCTGGCAGCAGCTGCAGCCGAAGCACTTCTTCTTCGACACCTGGAAGCGCATGGACGAGGAAGCCCGCGTGGCGCGGGAACGTCGGCGCGAGCAGGGCCTCGGCTGGGACCACCGCCCGATGGTGGCGCTGGTCACGGGCGCCGTTTGCCTCATCCTGATGGAGTACTGGGGCATGGACACGGGCATGAACCGCGCCCTCGACTGGACCGGGGACCACATGGCCGGTGGCCAGGAGTGGCTCCTCGGGGTGCACATGTCGCACTACTACCGGCTGATGCACAACGGCTGGTGGGCGCTCTGGCGCGTCATCGGCTTTCTGCTGATCCCCGCCCTGATGGTGAAGCTGACGCGGCAGAAGATCCGCGACCAGGGTCTCTCCACCAAGGGCTTCTGGGAGCACGCCTGGATCTACGGGCTCGCCTTCTTGGTCGTGCTCGGCTGCGTCGTCATCGTCAGCTTCGAGGACTCGTTCCAGCGCTATTACCCGTTCTACTCCCAGAGCGGCCGCAGCTACTCCGACCTCCTGTTCTGGGAGCTGCTCTACGCCTGCCAGTTTTTCAGCCTGGAGTACTTCTTCCGCGGCTATCTGCTCACCCAGCTGCGCGACTCCATGGGCAGCCACGCCATCTTCGCCATGGTCGTGCCCTACGTGATGATCCACTTCGGCAAGCCCATGCCCGAGACCTTCGCCGCCATCCTCGCGGGCATCTTCCTGGGCACGCTGTCCATGAAGACGCGCAGCATTTGGGCCGGTTTCCTGATCCACGTCTCGGTCGCCGTGTCCATGGACGTGGCCGCCCTGGTGCAGACCCACGCTCTGCCCCACACGCTCTGGCCTGTGTTTACGTAAAGCTAATGGCCGCTTACGTAAACCAATAGCCTTACGATTCGTCGCCGCCGACAATTCATTACACGTGTGACAATTGATGGCTGGCCCCAAACTGGGACCCGTTCCACCGTCACGCTGCCTCGAGGTCCTCGTGGATCCGCGGGCGGAGAAGAACGCATGCAAGCAGCAGTCATCGTCCTCTATCTGATCGTCCTGGGTGTGCTGGGCATCTACGGCTTCCATCGCAGCCAGCTCTTGATGCTCTATTTCAAGCACCGCGGTGAGGTGCAGGATCTCGCCAAGCAGTTCGACCACCTGCCGATGCTGACGATCCAGCTGCCCATGTTCAACGAGATGTACGTGGCCGAGCGGCTGCTCGAGGGCATCGCGAACCTGGACTACCCGAAGGAGAAGCTCGAGATTCAAGTCCTCGACGACTCCACGGACGAGACGGTCGCCATCGCGCAGAAGAAGGTCGCCGAGCTCGTGGAGCGCGGCTTCGACGCCGTGCACATCCACCGCGTCGACCGCACGGGCTTCAAGGCCGGCGCCCTCGAGGCGGGTCTGAAGGTCGCCAAGGGCGAGTTCGTCATGGTCTTCGACGCGGACTTCGTGCCGAACCCGGACGTCGTGCTGAAGCTGATCCACCACTTCACCAACCCGAAGGTGGGCATGGTGCAGGCGCGCTGGGGTCACCTGAACCGCGACTACTCCACGCTCACGCGCGCGCAGTCGATGATGCTCGACGGTCACTTCGTGATCGAGCACATCGCCCGCAACCGCTCGGGCCGCTTCTTCAACTTCAACGGCACCGCGGGCGTGTGGCGCAAGTCGACCATCATCGACGCCGGCGGCTGGCAGCACGACACGGTCACGGAGGACATGGATCTCTCCTTCCGCGCTCAGCTGCGCGGCTGGAAGTTTGTGTACGTGCCCGACGCCTTGGCGCCGGCCGAGCTCCCCTGTGAGATGAACAGCTTCAAGACGCAGCAGTTCCGCTGGGCCAAGGGTTCGGCGCAGACGACGCGCAAGCTCCTCGGCACGGTCATGCGGGCGGACATCCCGTGGAAGGTGAAGCTCGAGCTCTTCTTCCACCTCACGGACAACTTCGCCTATGTGTTCCTGGTCGTGCTCGCGGCGCTGCAGCTGCCGAACATGTTGCTGCGTCAGCACATGGACAACCCCAGCCTCTTGCTGCTCGACGTGCCGCTCTTCGCGGCCACCTGCGGCTCGATCATCGTCTTCTACCTGGTCACGGATCGCGCGCTCTACGGAGACTTCTGGAGCGCCGTCCGGCGTCTGCCCTTGATGATGGCGCTGGCCATCGGGCTCTCCATCAACAACGCGCGCGCCGTGCTCGAAGGCCTCTTCGGCAAGAACGTCGAGTTCGTGCGCACCCCCAAGCACGGTGTGGCGGGTGACCGCGGCGCCTGGAAGAAGAAAAAGTACCGCGCCCGCTGGTCCATCCACTCCCTCGTGGAGATGGGCATGGGCGTCTACTTCGTCATCACCATCGGTCTGGCCATGTTCACGGGCAGCTGGATCAGCATCCCGTTCCTGGCGCTCTTCATGATCGGCTATCTCTACGTCGGTTCGTTGAGCATCTACCAAGCCAGGTAACTGGCGAGCCACGCGCCAAAGCGTGTGGCCACAAGACGCGAAGCCCGTCTCTCCTGGGAGGCGGGCTTCGACGCGTCGGACCGCCCCAGCGTGGCATGAAGCGGTCCTGCGCGCTGTCGTCGTGGGTCTCGTCCTTTGGCGCTGCTTCGCCCACGCAGTCGCGGCGGCGCAGGCTCCCGATTGGGACGTCGCGGAGAGCGACGGCAGCCTGGATCGGCCCGCCGAGACCTCCGACGTCGATCTCGCGCCCGTCACGCCCGATCCCTACCGCGGGCATCTCTCGATCGAGACGCGTTCTTCCGCGAGAGCCCCCGTCGAGGCACGACGACCTCGGCAGCGTGCTGCAGCTCGGCGTCGAGGCAGCCTATCGCCTGGCCGAGGTGCTGCGACTCGGCGCGGGCGTGCACGCAGTCGCGGCGCTCTTCGGAGAGCCCTTGGGCAGCGACCGCTTCCAGGGCTCCTTCAACGTCTTCGCGGGCGTCGACGCCAGAGGCGGCTTCGCCGAGCTGCGCTTCACCACCAACATCGATCCCCCTGCGGCGGCAGCTTCTCGAACCAGGGCATCTGGGGCCGAAGGCGTACTCACGAAGCGACCCCGCCCAAACCTGAGGGGTTCAGACGGGGTCGAGCAGCGAGCGCGCCCGCACGGACCAACCGAGCGGTGCACCCGTACCGCGACCGAGGGACCGAGGACGTAAGCCGCTGAACGGCCCCGGCTGGGCCCCTCAGGAGCAGATGCCGTCGATGCAGTCCCTGCCCGCCATACAATCCGCGCTCACCGCGCAGTCGCTGGTGGCCTCGTTGGTGGTGGCGCAGAAGCCCGACAGACAGAAGTTGAACTGGACGTCGACGCGCAGACACTGGGCGCTCTCGGTGCAGGGGGTGCGGCAGACACCACCGACGCAGGGGTGACCCGGCTCGCAGTCGGCGTCGCTGCTGCAGAAGGGATGGGGCCGGTCGTCGATGGCGCAGGTCCCCGCGTTGCAGTAGCGCCCCGTGCCGCAGTCGGCGTCCGCGGCGCAGCCGTCGATGCAGGACGAGTCGACACAGATCTGTCCGCTGGCGCAGTCGGCGTTGGCCACGCACTCGCCGGTCGGCACGGGCACGTCGCGACAGATGCTGGCCTCACAGGTCTGGCCCGTGGGGCAGTCGGCGGTGGCGTCGCAGCCGAGGGTGCAGCCACCGTCGATGCAGATGCGTCCGGGTCCACACTCTGCGTTGAAGTGGCAGATGTCCGCGTCTGCGTGGCACGAGCCCGAGATGCAGGTGAAGCCCGTGGAGCAGTCGGCGCTCGTCGCGCAGTCACAGCCAGCGCCACCGCAGGTCGTGTCGGCGATGCACATGCCGTCCACGCAGATCACCCCGGAGGCGGCGCAATCAGCGGTCACGCTGCACGCTCCAGGCGTCGGCGTGGGCGCGGGCTCGGTTGGGTTCAGGCAGGCGCCATCGCGACAGACCGTGCCCTGCGGACAATCGGCGTCGGCCGCGCACTCGGCGACGCAACCCGCGTCGGTGCAGACGCTGCCCGCGGTGCACTCGTAGTCACCGAGGCAGGCCGGTCGGGGAGGCGCTTCGATAGGCCGACATCCGAGACCGTCGCAGTAGAAGCAACCGGTGTCGTCGCAGTAGTAGTCCTCGTGGTTACAGGCGCTGAGCGCGAAGCCGGCGGCAAGGACGAGACTGAAGATCTGAAGAGTACGCATGATGTTCACCCATGGGTCGCTGGGGTCGAGCCGTGCACCATCTCGCGAAGCTCGTGCCGACGCAGCCTGTGTTGCTGAAGTTTGATCCACGATCCGTGCCAGGTCGAATAGGGAGGATCATGCGTGAAAACGAGCACCCAACCGTGCACGATTGAGCCACAGTGAACCAAAGTTCACGAAAGTGCGACGCAAAGCGGTGTAGCATGCCCGACGTGAGAGCGGTCTTGGTCGTGGTCCTGTGGGCCCTCAGCTGCGCCTCGATGGTCGCGCTCGCGGGCTGCGGCTCGGCCCCGCCCACCCTGAGCGCGACCGAGACCCTGCGTGCCTACGTGGCGGCCGTGCGCGCCGACGACGCCCACGCGGCCTATCTGCTGCTGGACGAGGCCACCCGGGCGCGCACGACCGAGGCCGATTTCGCCCGGCGCATGCACGAGAGTCACGCGGAGCTGCTCGAGCAGGCCGAGGCCCTGGCCCGTGGTCTCGACCGACGACCGGCCCGAGTCGAAGCGCGCATCGACCTGCTGGATGGAGAGCGCGTCTTGCTCGTGGAAGAAGAGGGCCGGATGCGGGTGGCCGGTGGCGTGCTCGACGCACCCAGCCTCGGATCGCCCGAGGACGCGGTGTTGGCTCTGCGCAGAGCCTTGCTGCGACGGAGCCTGGCCGGCGCGCTGCGCACCTTCTCCCAGGCCTCGCGCGCGGACGTGGAGGCGGAGATTCGCGACTTCCTGGAGGCCACGGCGGATCCGCTGGATCTCACGACGGAGATCGCCGGCAATCAGGCGCGCGTGCGTCTCACGGGTGGACGACAGGTCACGCTCGTCCACGAAGAGGGCGAGTGGCGCGTGGTCGACGTGGAATAGTCAGGCGCTCAGCAGCTCGAGCGCGAGGTTCACCACGTCGCCGCCGGTGACCACACCGACGACCGAGCCATGGCGATCGACGACGGGGACACAGCCGATGCGTTCGCGACGCATGACCCGAAGCGCGTCCGTCGCTGGCGCGGTGGCGTCCACGGTGTGCGGGTGGGGCGACATCACGTCCCTGACCTTCATCAGGGAGAGCGCCTTCTCGCGCATCGTGGGGTCTTTCACCAACAGGGTCGAGGGCTGGGCCGCCCGCAGATCCCGGTCACTGATGACGCCCACGACATGGCCCCCGTCGTCGAGCACGACGAGGTGCAGGATATGAGACCCACGCATGCGCGCCGCGGCCTCGCGAGCGCTGTCGTCAGCGCCCACGGTCCGAACCGGGCTGCTCATGACGTCACGAACCATCGTGGGCGAAACTGAAGGAGATACCGCGTTCATTCGGTAGCCTAGGGCAATTTGGTTGATCCCCGATAGTCCACAATGGGGATATGTG
>JAACVI010000139.1 GCA_009992505.1 Myxococcales bacterium | reverse complement strand
GGCGCTGCTCCATCTCGTACTTGGACGGGCAACGCGGCACGACCTCGCTGGCGATGAAGGTGCCGTCGGCCGACACGCGGCCCTGGACCGTGACCGAGATGTTCATGTTGTCGCGGAAGGTGTCCGGGACCACGCACTCGGAGAAGCGTACGGGCATGACGATGCCGTTCTTCTCGAGCGAGAAGCGCCACTCGCAGGGATCCTCGCGGAAGCGCACGGAGCCCTCCGTGAGCTGGCCCTCGACGCGCAGCTGCTGCTGACCGAGCTCGGCCTCGTGACCCACGACCTCGCTGACGAGCTTCGAATACACGAAGGCGTCGCCGCCGCTGCCCATCAGCAAGAAGCCGACACCGGCGAGCAGCAGCGCGAGCACGCCACCCACCTTCAGCCAGCCGGGCAAGCCGCTGGCCTTTCCCTCGCTCGGGACGCTCGATACGGGCGGAATTTCTTCGGTCATGCGCTCGCTCCTGGCCACAGCGACGGTTCGAACCGCCGACCACGCCCTACCCCATTGTTAAACACCAACGCGGGAGGCGCCAGGGGGCACGACCCACGTTGGGTTGGAAGGCGGTCCACGCAAGTGCGAATCGCGAAGTCACCAGAGCCGAGACGGAGCGCGAACGCCCCGAATCGACCCGATTGGGGGACACGCGACCCAAGCCGATCGCGCGAGCCTCAGGGCTTGATCACGAACGCGATGAAGAGCGCGTAGATCACGAGCGACTCGATCAGCGCCAGACCCAGAATCATGGGCGTGAACAGCTTGTCCGAGGCGTTCGGGTTGCGCGCGATGCCCTCGAGCGCGGCAGCGGCAGCCTTGCCCTGGCCGAGCGCGCCACCGAGAGCAGCGATGCCGATGGCCAGGCCCGCGGCCATGGCCTTGGCCATCACCTCGTCGGAGGCGTTGGAGGCCGAGTCCTGCGCGAACGCGGTGCTAGCGAAGAGGAGGGGCCCGATGAGGGCGGCGAAACGAAGGGCGGTCTGCTTCATGGAGAGCTCCTTGGAGATTTCTCTGCTGGGCGCCCAGGCGGACGCCCAAAGTGCGGTTCTGGGTTCGAGGCCTAGTGCCCCTCGTGGGCGATGGCCATGGAGATGTAGACCGTGGAGAGCAGGCAGAAGACCACCGTCTGCACGGTCACGACGATGCAACCGAGGCCGTACATGACCACGGGAACAGGAATGAGCAGGCCCAGGTGGCCGAGCATGCCGGCGAAGAGGCCCAGAAAGATACCGAGCACCAGATGGTCGGCGGTCATGTTGGCCATCAAGCGGATGCCGAGCGTCACGGGGCGCACGAAATGGCTGATGAGCTCGATCGGGAGCATCAGCCACGCCAGCCACCAGATGGGCCCGAGGAAGTGCTTGAAGTACCCGACCCCGTGCTCCCTCACGCCGAAGATGTGGGTCGCGAAGAAGATGACGGCGCCGCAGGCGAAGGTCGTGTTGAGGTTGTCCGTGGGCGGCGCGAAGCCGGGGATGAGGCCCAGAACGTTCGAGAAGAAGATGACGAAGGCGCAGGTGCCGATCAGCGGCAGGAAGAAGCGCGTCGCGCGCTTGCCCATCATGGGCTCCATCATGCCGTAGACGGACTCGACGAAGATCTCGACGAAGGTGCGGAGGGTCAGCGAGTCCTCGGGCACGAGCGCGGCCTTCACGTCGGCGACCTTGCGGCTCACCAGCAGGCTCAACACGCCGAGGATCAGGATGACGAAGGCGAAGGAGACGACGTGCTGCACGCCGATGTCGGGGTTGTGACCGAACCACGACGGGCCGTAGGCCGACGCCTGCTCGTGCAGATCCGAATAGAAGCCCAGGAAGCTCAGCCAGCTTTCACCGTGCGGCATCTCAGCTCTCCTCCCCGAGCGCAGGGCGCGCGGATGACACGAACACCGATCCGAGGAAGATGCCGCCGACCAGGGAGCTGAGGCCGATGGCGAAGCCGAAGGGCTCGAGCCCGAAGCGCGCGAGCAGCCCCCAACAGACGAGGCCCAGCAGGAGCATCTTGGCGCCCAAGAGCACCATCAAGCCGTTGCGACTCCGCACCGTGCCCTGGGTCGCGCGACGGACGAGCCAGCGCAGACTCATCCAGTTCGCCAACGCCACGACCGCTCCCACCGAGGCCGCGATGCCCACCCGCGCGTCGCCGAGCAAGAACGCCAGCACCACGGACGCGAGGCCGAGGGCGGGGACTGCCAGGGTGATGCGGTGGATGGTGGGGTTCACGAGGGAGAGGTCTCAGGGTTTAGGGGGCTTGTTGGGCGCCTCGGGCGAGTAAGGAGACGAGTCGTAGTCTGGAGAGGTCTCGGAGTGACCGTGGGGGGAAGCGTCGTAGTCTGGGGAGGTCTCGAAGTCAGGCGGGGATTCAGGGGCGGGGTCGGGGGCGGCTTCGCTGTCGGGCGTCTGCTTCTGCAGCTCGGCCCGGGTGCGCCGCACGAGGCTGTACAGGCTGCGCGCGCCGGCTGCGAGTCCGAGGGCGAAACCCACCCAGGTGAGCACGCCGCCGGTGCCGAACTTTCGGTCGAGCCACTGGCCACCCCAGAATCCCAGAGCGATGGACAGCCCGAGCTCCAGCCCGAGCGTGCTCACACGACCGAACTGCTCGAACTGTTTGCGACCCTCGGGACCAAACGAGAAGAGCGGCATGCGACGCGACCTTTTGAGCTTTCCAATGAACCGCTGGACCCATCGTCCAAGCGGGGCCCGTCTAGCATGGGCCCATGGGGGGGTCAAGCAGGTGTCGGGCAAAGAAATTCGTAAAATTCTCTCTAGTCTCGCTGACTTGCGGCCAGGAAGGCGCCCTCCGCCGCCTGGCGTGTCTTGGCCATGGCGGCGTCGTCGTGGGCCAGGGAGAGGAAGCCCGCTTCGTAGGGGCTCGGGGGCCAGTGAACGCCGCCCTCGAGCATGGCCGCGTGCCAGCGCCTGAAGGCCGCGTGATCGCAGGCGGAGGAGTCCACGAAGTTGCGCACGGGCGTGTCCGTGAAGAAGGGCGTGAGCATGGCTCCGACGCGCTGCACCGTGAGCGGCACGCCGACCGCCGAGGCCTCCTCCTCGAGGATCGTCTGGAGCGCCGCACCGATCTCCTCCAGGCGCTCGTAGACGCCCGGCTCGCGCAACAACTCGAGCGTCTTCATGCCGGCGGCGACGGCCAACGGGTTCCCGCTCAGCGTGCCGGCTTGGTAGACGGGCCCCATGGGCGCGACCTGATTCATCAGCTCGCGCGACCCGCCGTAGGCACCGACGGGCAAGCCACCGCCGACGATCTTGCCCAGACAGGTCAGATCGGGCTCGATGCCGTAAGCCGCCTGCGCGCCGCCCAGGGCCACGCGGAAGCCGGTCATCACCTCGTCGCATACGAGCAACGCGCCGTTGTCGCGCGTCAGCTTTCGCAACGCCCTGAGCCAGTCCGGGTCGGGCGGCACGCAGCCCATGTTGCCGGCGACGGGCTCGAAGATGACGGCGGCGATCTCGGATCCGCGCTCGGCGAAGAGCTTCTCGATCGCAGGCACGTCGTTGTAGGGCACGATGGCCGTGGTGGCGGCGATGGCGCGTGGCACGCCCGCGCTGTCCGGCTCGCCCATGGTGGCGGCGCCGCTGCCGGCGGCGACCAGCAGGTAGTCCGCGCCGCCGTGATAGCCGCCGTCGCACTTCACCACGATGTCGCGTCCGGTGGCGCCGCGCGCGAGACGCAGCGCGCCCATCACCGCCTCCGTGCCGCTCGACGTGAGCCGGCTCATGGGCATGGAGGGCACGAGCTCGGCGATCAGCTCCGCGAGCGCGATCTCGCCCTCGGTCGGCGCGCCATAGCTGGTGCCGCGCACCGCCGCGTCCTGGATGGCCTTCACCACCGCGGGGTGCGCGTGGCCGAGGATCATCGGTCCCCACGAGCCGACGTAGTCGACGTATTCGCGGCCGTCGGCGCCGACCAGGGTCGCGCCGTGGGCTTCGCGCACGAAGACGGGCTCGCCTCCGACGGAACGGAACGCGCGCACGGGGCTGTTCACGCCC
>JAACVI010000138.1 GCA_009992505.1 Myxococcales bacterium | reverse complement strand
GCGACCGATGGCCTTGTGCACCCGGCGCGCCATGTCGTCGAGCTTCGCCGAATCGAGCTCCGCCGCGGGCGTGTAGTCGGGATCGTATCCGCGCAGCAGGCCACCGAGCAGCAGCGCGAGCTCCCCGGGGCTGGTCCGCACGGCGAGCGCCAGGTGGTCGTTGGCGATCTTCAGCGCTCGCGCGAAGAGGAAGATGCGGCCTTCGGGCGTCGTGTGCTGCGCCAGCTGGCTGCCGATGACAAGGGTGATGGGGCTGCCCGAGACCGGCAGACAGGCCGTCGGCAGGCGCTCGCTGATCAACAGCTGCACGTCGCTCACGCCGAACATCGCGCCCACGCGTTGCACCTCGGCGCGCAGCGGCTCGCGTCCCGAGGCCTTACTCGCTCCGAGGGCGCGGGTGTCGAGGGGCAGCACCTTGTCGAAGGCGGGGCCGGCCGCCTTGAAGACCTGACGCAGCGCACCCGTGAGCCTCACGGGGCTCAGCACCGAGTCGAGATCAGGATGGGCCGCCGCTTGTCCCGCGCCGGGGATCGCGCCGCGCGCGTCCACCAGCGGCGACATCATCACGTCGGTGATGCCCAGCGCGGTGGCGGCGGAGGCGACGCAGCGGGCTGCGTCCTCGCGTCCTCGTGACTTCAACACATGGGCCAAGCCTGGCCAGGCGTGGGCGTCGCTCGGATCTTCGTCGATGGCGCGCCGGAAATCGTCGATGGCGCGGTTGAGGTGCATCGAGAGGGCGGAGGCGGCTCCCTGTCGCTGATAGAAGTCCGCCTGTGCGCTCAGGACCTCGATCTCCGTCGGGGCGTTGCGGCGCGTCTGCTCCAGCACGGACTCGGCGCGGCGCAGATCGCCCATCTCCTCGAAGACGCTCGCGAGCACGAGCCTGTGGCGTCGGCTCTCGTCGGGATCGAGCTCGCGCTTGATCAGCCGCGTCAACACCTCGACGGCGTCGGGGAGGTTGCCCGAGCCGCGGTGGATCGTGGCGAGCCTGTGCATGGCCTCGAGGTCGTCGGGGGCGAGCTTCAGCACGCGTTCGAAGGCCGCGCGGGCGCGCTTGGGATCGGGCGTGTGGCGGTCGTAGATGTCGCCCAGAGTGAAGAAGATGAAGCGCAGCTCTTCGCGATCTTGGCGCAGGCGAGCCAGACGGATCAGAGCTTCCGCGGCATGTGGCCAGTCGCTCGCTTCGAGGCAGAGATGGCCCAGGCGCTTCAGGGCGTCGGCGTGGTCCGGCGCCAGGGCCAGCGCGCTGCGCAGGGCTTCGCGGGCGCCCTCGCTGTCGCCCAGTCCCTCCGCCAGCTCGGCACGGGCCAGATAGAGCTCCACCAACACGGGCGTCTCGCCGCCGTGAGCGAGGCGCCGATCGAGCAGACGGGAGAGCCCGGCCGTGTCGTTCGCGGCCTCGAGCAGCCGCCGACTGCGGTCGAAGAGATCGCGGTAACCGACGTGGAGTTCGCTCGCCTTGGTGTAGGCCTCGAGCGCGCGATCGGGCGAAGCCAGGGGCTCCTCGAAGAGCAGGCCCGCACGATAGAGCAAGCTCGTGCGGTGGTTGTCGTCGAGCGCCGCCTCGGCCGCTGCCAGGAGATCGGCGGCGGCTCCCTCGGCGTCCTCGGCCGCCGCGCGATAGCTCGCGCGCTGTTCGAGCAGATTCGGATGCGCCTGGCCATCGGCGTCCATCAAGAGCGCGGCCGCGTCTGCGGGGCCCGTCGCCCGTGCCTGCGCCTCCGCTGCGCGTAGGACGAGGGCCGTGCGCTGCAGAGCCGTCGTGGCTCGCGCCGCCATCGCCATCAGCACGCGCGTCGCCTCGGCGTGGTCCGAACCCCCGCGCGCGATGGCGAGGCGTTCGCGCCTCATCCAGCCGTCTCCCAGCGCCGCGTCTCCGACGCGCACCAACCACTCGTCGGCCGCGTCGGCCGTGGCGTCCTCGCTCGCGAGCCGGAGTCGGGCCGCGAGCCGCGCGTGGGCGGCGGCGTCGTCCGTGGCCTGTGCCGCGCCCTCGGCGGCCTGTGCCGCGCCCTCGGCGGCCTGCGCTTCGCCCTCGGGGGCCTGCGCCTCGCCGTGGTTCGGTCGTAGCTCGGCGTCCACGTGCTGGGCGAGCAGCTCTTCCACTCGGCGCAGGTCGTCGTTGCGCGCGCCATCCATGTAGTGGCGCTCCAGGCTGCGCAGGCTGGGCAAGTGGCCCGGCGCGACCTCGAGGATCGACTCGAGGGAGAGCATGGCGCTCGAGGCGTCGTGGCGCTCGTACAGGTCGTGATCCGCCATGATGGCCAAGGCGCGCACGCGTTCGTCGTCCGTCTCGGCGGCGCGGACGGCGTCGAAGAGGCGGCCCGCGACGCGCGCACCCTCGCCGGCGGCCAGCTCCGCGCGGTCGACCGCGGCTACGGCGATGGCGTCGCCTGGATCCTGGGCGAGCACGGCGCGATAGAGCTCCGCCGCGCGACCCCAGCCGCTCGCGCCTTCCAGCGCGTGGGCCAGGTTCAGGCGCGCGTCCCGCTTCTCCTCGGGCGGAGCATGGAGCAGGCGTGCCTCCAGGATCTGGGCACGCGTGGCCGAGTCTTTCGGGTCGGAGAGGCGCAGCGCGAGCTCGTCGAGCAGGCCGTCTCCTGGGCGTGTGGTTCGGGCTCGCGCGATCAGGGCGGCGGCGTCTGCCGGGTCGTCCCCGGACCGCAGCAGCGCGGCACGCGTCAGCGCGAGCGCGACTTCACGCGGGTCGAGCGCGTGCTCCGCCGCTTCGAGATGCAGGGCCGCGGAGCTCTCCACGTCGCCTCGCATCAGGCTGCGCGCGAGCAGCGCCCAGAGCGCCGGCAGGTAATCGGGGTCGGCGTCCAGGGCGCGTCGCAGCGGGCCCGTGGGATCGCCCCCCGTCTGTGCCACCACGCGTGCTGCGCGCACGGCGCAGAAGGCGGAGCGCTCGCCGTCGGTGGTCGCGGCCTCTTCGAGCCAGCGTCCGGCTTCCTTCAGCGGCATGTCCTCGGGCGCGAGTCGTCCCAGTGGGCGCAGCACGCGCGCGTCTCCGGGAGCGCGCTCCGAGGCCTCCTCGAGCCAGGTCCGCGCCTGCTCTTCGGCTCCGCGCGCGAGCGCCAAGCTGACGCGCGCGAGCAGCGGTCCGAGGCGCGAATCGGCGCTCGCTCGGTCGATGACGCCGCCGAGGACCTGGTCGACCGTGTCGAGGTCCGCGAAGCCGGCCGCCGCGTCCATCATCAGGGCCGCGACCGCCGTGGGCGCTTCGCCCGCCACCGCCGCGTGAGTCAGCAACGTGCGTTCCTGCTCCGCCGCGCCGAGGTCGCGCGCCAGGGTGGCCGCGCTGGCGAGGTGACCGCCGCTGGTCCCGCTCTCCACGGCCTGGGCCAAGCGCGAGGCGTCGCCCGAACGACGCGCGAGCAGCTCGCGCACGACGGGGAGGAGCCCCAGCGTGTCGTCCGCCCGCGCGGCTGCGGCGAGGGCCTCCTCGGCCGCGTCGATGTCGCCTCGCTCCGCCTCCAGCTCGGCCAGGCGCAGCAGCGCCTCCGCGCGTTCGCTCCCGCCGGCCGCGTCCGCCCATCCACCGAGGGCGTCGCGCAGTGCGTGCAGATCGCCTGCGTCGGCGGCGATGTCCGCGCGTGTGCGCAGTCCGAGCGCCGATTGGCTACCTTCGAGCAAGGTCAGCGCCCGCGCGCGGTCGTCCGAGACGTGGAAGGCGGCGAGCGCCCCGGCGCGCACCAAGCCCTCGGCCAAGGGCGCCGAGCGCGCCGTGTTGGCCAGCGCGGGCAGCGAGGAGGCCAGCCCCGCCGCGTCCTGGGAGGCCCGCGCGCTGCGATGGACGCCGAGGCCGACGTCTAGCTGCATGCGGTCGAATTCGGAGCCGTCGAGGGTGGAGGAGGTCAGTGCGGCTTGGGCCGCGGCGTAGGCCTCGGCCGCGCGCGCGGGTCCGAGGCGTCGCTCGGTGTCGCGCGCGACGGTGGCGTACAGCGTCGCCTTGGCGCCGGGGTGCTCCCAGACCTCGGCCAGCTTCGCCAGCTCGGTCATGGCCTCGGGCCGTCGATC
>JAACVI010000137.1 GCA_009992505.1 Myxococcales bacterium | reverse complement strand
ACGCACGACCAGCCGCATCGAGCGCCTGGGTGACGAGGCCCGACTGGACGAGGTCGCGCGCATGCTCGGTGGCTTGAAGATCACGAAGAAGACGCGGGCAGCGGCCCAGGAGCTGCTCGACGGTGCCCGGGTCTAGAGAGCTCGTCACGCACCGGTTGCGGGCCTGGACCAGCGGTCGCGACCCGGTCTCTGTGGGGCGGGAGCTCGTCCCCCGCCGCTCGCGCAACTCGTGCAGTGCGACTGACGAGGAGCGTCCCTGGTGACGAAACTGACGAGCAACGTCCCCTCCTCGCTCTCTACCCCACGATTGCGACGCTGGACCTCCGGTCGCGACCCGTTCTCGCTAGGGCGCCGTGCATAGCAACGAACGGCTTCGCGGGACACGCTGTACGCAGATGACGGCTCGGCGGGGGACGAGCCCCCGCCCTACGCGGAGGCGCACGCACCATCTCCCGCTCGCTTCGGTCTGCGACCCGTTCTCGGTAGGGCGGGGGCTTGTCCCTGAAGATGGGTCACAAGCGCGATCGTAGGCAGAGCTCATCGTCGGTGTCCGTGTCGGTGTTCATGTCCAGGTGCGCGACCGTGCGGGAAGTTCGCCGAGGGTCTGCGGGCTCAGACGGGGTCGAGCCGCGAGCGCCCTCGCAGGCGCCGACCGAGCGGTACGTCGGTACCGCGACCGAGGTGGCGAGAAACCAAGCCGCGGATCGGCCTCGGCGGGGCCCGCAGACCAGCGCTCGCATGGGCAAGGCCGCCGTCCCCCGGAGGGCGACCCTCCCAAGCGGCTTTCGCGTCCAAGGCTGTCTCAGACCGACTTGTGACCAATCACTAGGGACGAGCCCCCGCCCTACGCGAAGCCGCATCCACCAGCGCGCACTGGCACGCGGCCGCGCGACGCTTTTCGCGCTAGATCAGGGTCTAGGCGCCTGTTGACGCGTACGCTCGAGGCGCGGGCGCGCCCGCATGCGTGATGGCGATGGCGGCGGCGCACACGCCACGACCCGCGGCGGCGAGAGGGTCGTCACCCTGCGCGAGCGCGAGCAAGGCGCAGGCCGCGAAGGCGTCGCCCGCGCCGGTCGCGTCGACCACGGCGGGCACGTGCAGGGCGGCCACGTCTTCGGGTTCGGCGCCCGCACGGAAGACGCGAACTCCGGCCTCACCGCGGGTCAGATAGAACAGGTCGAAGGCCTGACGCAGCTCCGTCAGGAGCCCCGGGAGTCCACGCAGATCTTCGTCGCTCGCGAATGCGACGCAGTCGCGACCCGCCGCGAGGACGGATGAATCTGGTCGCTTCGGTCGCACCCGACCCCGGTCCGCGGGCGAGGCGTCGCGCAGCCATCCCTGGAGGCCCAGGCCGACCACGCGCGCGTCGACCGCGGCGAGCCAGGCCAAGGGATCCATCTCCGTCATCACGGGCGCGAGGTGCAGCACGTCCCAGTGCCCCGTCGCGGGCGGGGCGAGCGTGGAGGCCAGACTCGACAGCCGCTGCGTGCGCGCGTGCTCGCCGTCGTAGACGTTCTCGAAGCGCGTCGTCGCGTCGCTGGGCGAGAGCTTCAGTGAGAGGCGCTCGAGATCGAAGGCCTGCGCGTCCCCTTGCGCGAAGGCGGTCACGAGCGTGACGTCGGCGCCCGCACCCAGATACACGCCGCTCGCGTAGAGCGCGCTGCCCCCCGGCCGCGCGGTCGAGTCCACGTGATCGAGCGTCACATGCCCGACCACGCAGATGCTCGAGCGCGCGTTCACGATGACGCGCTCGGCTCGGCCTTGATGGCGGCCTTCTTCTTCGTCGCCTGCTTGGCCGGCTTCGCCTTGGTGGCCTTCTTGGTGGCCTTCTTGGTGGCCTTCTTGGTGGCCTTCTTGGCGGTCTTCTTCTTCGTCGCCTGCTTGGCGGCGACCTGGCGCGTCTTCTTCTTCACCGGCCCGCGGTCGCGCCGGATCTGCAAGAGCTCCTGCGCGCGCTCCGGCGTGATGGTCTCCTGGTCGTCGCCCGTGCGCAGCGAAGCGTTGGTCTCGCCGTCGGTGACGTAGGGACCGAAGCGCCCCTTGCGCAGCGTGATCTCCTTGCCGCTCACGCCATCGAGCCCGAGCGTCTTGAGCGGCTCGGCCTTGGTCTCGCCGCGCCTGCGCTTGGGCTGGGCCAGCACGACCAACGCCTCTTCGAGGGTGATGGTGAAGAGCTGCTCTTCGCTCTCGAGGCTGCGGTTCTCCTTGCCCTTGATCAGGTAGGGACCGTAGCGGCCGTTCTGCGCCGTGACCTCTTCGCCATCGGCGGCGACACCGACCACGCGCGGCAGAGACAGGAGCTTGAGCGCGTCCTCGAGCGTCAGCGTCTCGGGCGCCATGTGGCTCAGCAGGCTGGCGCGCAGCGGCTTGTCCTTGCTGTTCTTCTCCTGCTCGCCGAGCTGCACGTAGTTCCCGAAGCGGCCGTTGCGCAGGTAGACCGTCAGGCTCGTCTCGGGATCGACGCCGATCGTGCGATCGCCGCTGGGTGCGTCCAGCAGCTCGATGGCCTTCTCCACGGAGAGCTCGTCGGGCGGCAGATCCTCGGGGATGGGCGCCGTCTCTTCGCCGCGCTCGAGGTAGGGACCGTAGCGACCGACGCGCACGGCGATGGCACGACCCTCGGTGTCTTCTCCCAGGGCGATGGTGTTGATGGCGCGCGCGTCGATCTCGCCGAGCTGCTCCGAGACCAGGCCCTGGAGGCCCTTGTCGCCGGTGCTGCCAGGGCTGTCGGGCTGACCGAAGTAGAAGCGCTTCAGCCACGGCACGGTCTGGGCCGTGCCCGCGGCGATCTGGTCGAGGTCGTCCTCCATCTTGGCGGTGAAGGCGTAATCGACCAGCTTGTCGAAGTGCTGCTCGAGCAGGCGCACGACGGCGAAGGCCTTCCACGACGGCACCAAGGCGGAGCCCTTTTTCCAGACGTAGCCGCGCTCCTGGATGGTGGAGAGGATGGAGGCGTAGGTGGAGGGACGACCCACGCCGAGCTCCTCGAGGCGGCTCACGAGGGAGGCCTCCGTGAAGCGCGCGGGCGGCTGCGTCTCGTGATCCTCGGGCGTGAAGGAGACACCCTCGAGCGCCTGACCTTCGCGCAGCGGCGGCAGCTGCTTCTCGCGGTCGGCGAGCGCCTGCGTCGGGTCGTCGCTGCCCTCCACGTAGGCGCGGAAGAAACCGGGGAAGGTGATGGTGTTTCCGGTCACGGAGAAGGTCGCGGTCACGCCCTCGTCGGTGCGGGCCTGGATCTTCACGGAGAGCGTCTCGCCCTTGGCGTCGGCCATCTGACAGGCCACCGTGCGCTTCCAGATCAGCTCGTACAGCCTCGCCTCGTCCACGGGCATGCGGCGCGCGACCTCCGAGGGATGCTGGAAGCTGTCGCCCGCCGGGCGGATGGCCTCATGGGCCTCCTGCGCGTTCTTCACCTTCTTGGTGTAGCGGCGCGGCTGGGCGGGCAGATAATCGGCGCCGTACTCGTCCGCGATCAGACGCCGCGCGGCCTGCACGGCACCGTCGGAGAGCGTGGTGCTGTCCGTTCGCATGTAGGTGATGAAGCCGCCCTCGTACAGGCGCTGGGCCGCTCGCATGGCGCGCTTGGCCGCGAAGCGCAGCTTGCGCCCCGCCTCCTGCTGCAGCGTGGAGGTCATGAAGGGAGCCGCGGGCGAGCGCTTGTAGGGCTTCTTCTCGACGCTCTCGACCCTGGCCGGATGACCCTCGAGGGCCTGGGCCAGCGCCCGAATGCTGGCCTCGTCCGGACGCGCGAGGTCGGCGCCCTTGATCTGGCCCAGGGAGTCGAAGTCCTTGCCCGTCGCCAGACGCTTGCCATCGAGCAACGAGAGCTGGGTGTCGAGGGGCACGCCGTCCGCGGCGAACTGCCCGGCCATGCCCCACCAGGTGGCGCGCCGGAAGGCCATGCGAGCGCGCTCACGCTCGACCACGATGCGCGTCGCCACGCTCTGCACGCGACCCGCGCTGAGCCGCGGCATCACCTTCTTCCAGAGCACGGGCGAGACCTCGTAGCCGTAGAGTCGGTCGAGGATGCGGCGCGCCTCTTGGGCGTCCACCAGCTCCCGGTTCAACTCGCGGGTCTCGTCGAGGGCCGCCTGGATCGCCTTCTTCGTGATCTCGTGAAAGACCATGCGCTTCACGGGCACTTTGGGCTTCAGCACCTCGAGCAGATGCCAGGCGATGGACTCCCCCTCGCGGTCCTCATCGGTAGCGAGCAAGAGCTCGTCCGCGGACTCCAGCAAGTCCTTCAAGTGCTTGATATGACTCTTCTTGTCAGCGTCGATTACGTACAAGGGCGCGAAATCGTTATCGACGTCCACGCCCAGACGGGCCCAGGGCTTCTTCTTGTGGGCGGCGGGCACGTCCGCGGCGCTCCGGGGCAGGTCTCGGATATGCCCGATGGACGACTCGACCATATAGCCTTCGCCCAAAAAGCCGGAAATTGTCCGCGCCTTGGCGGGGGACTCCACGATGACCAACGAGTGCTTCACGGCGCACCCTGTAGGGGACGCGGCCAGCCCTTGTCAAACGGAGTCGCGTCGCGAGCGTCCCCGAAGGATGCTCAGCAGGGTGAAGGCGGAGAGCGGCCCGACCAGCCCCACGACCAGCCCCAAGAGGTCCACGAGCCCCTGCGCGCGGGGTCCGATCCACAGGGCCACGTGCAGGACGGAAAGCAGGGCGTCGAAGCCCGAAAGCCACACCAGGACCCGCAGCCGGCGCGCCTTCGGACGGTGCACCAGCCCGGCGAGCAACAGCACGAGCAGCAGATCGAGGCTGACCCAGATCCAGCGCAGGGAGGGCCACGGAAAGAATCGCTCGGGCGCGACGGCCACGGCCAGGGTCCAGAGCACCAAGGGGAGATAGAGTGCGCGCAGCACGGACCGACGCAGGTGGCGCAGCGTGTCGACGGCGAAGCGCGCGAACCCCCCGGGCGTGAAGGCCCGGAGCGTGTCGAACAGGGCGAGGAGCCTGGAGCTCCGGCGCGGGAAGAGCAGGCGCGAGGGCTGCCATCGGGTGGGGCCGAGCTTGGCCTTGAAGGCGTAGAGCCCTTGGAAGTTGTACAGACCCTGCCCGAGGCGACCCGCGCGCTCGAGCGCGGGCAATACGTCTCCGCTGAGGGGGCAGAGCCCGGCGGAGACGAAGCGCGCACCTTCCTCGCCCAGGGCGCGAATGGCGGCGTCGAAGAGCAGCTCCACCGTGCCATTGGGGGCCGAGGGGTCGCGAAACGCGTGCTCCACGAGGTAGCCGTCGGCCACGAACACGGGCACGGCCACGAGCAGCCCCACGACCGCGTCGCCCCGGCGCGCGACGAAGAAGGCGCGCGCGTCGGCCCGCGTGAAGAGATCGCGCTGCACGAGGAAGGTCATGGGGGCCATGCGACGCTGACGCAGCCAACGTTCCGCCAACGCGTCCAACACGGGGCGCAGGGGCGCGCCCTCGGCGACCTCTTCGGGCGCGAGGCGGGAGACGGTGACGCCCTTGGCCCGTGCACGCCTCAGCTGCTCGCGCAGGCTGCGATGGTGGCGGAGCTTCTCTTCCCACTCGGCCGGCTCGTAGAAGGGCTCCGCTCCGACGTTCAGAGCCTGGAGCGCGTCCGTTTGGGGGAAGCCCGCGTCCACGCAGAAGAAGGAGGGGCGACGCCCCCGCGCGCGCGCCTCCTTCACGAACTCGAGCGCGAGGGGGACGCTGCGCCGTGCGTCGGCGATCGGCGCGCCGGCGGCTACCCAGGCGCGACCGATGGCGCGGAAGGCGACGTAGCCGTCGCCGGAGAAGAAGTAGGAGAAGCCGTGCTCGAGGGTCTGAAAGGAGGTGGCGGCGCGAGCGTGTCGACGCAGGATCTGCTCCGCGCGTGCGCGCACGTCGTGGTCGACGGAGGCCGCGTCCACGACCTCGCCTCGACTCGCGCCCTGCGCCTCGGCGTCCACGTCGCTAGTGATGGCATCGCACCCAGGTCCGAACAAGCAGGGTGAGTTGATCGGG
>JAACVI010000132.1 GCA_009992505.1 Myxococcales bacterium | reverse complement strand
CGTCCGCGACGGCCTCGGCGTTGCTTCGTGGCCTGGCCTCCGCTATGCGCTGGCGTGGCCGATAGCTGGACCAACCGCAAGTTGCTCGCGTGGGCGCAGGCCGATTTCGCGAAGCGCGGGGTCGAGAGCCCCAGGCTCGACGCCGAGTTGATGCTGGCGGAGGTGCTCGGGCTGAGCCGCGTGCAGCTGTACATGGACCTCGAGCGTCCGCTGGCGCCCGCCGAGCTCGCGCGCTTCCGCGTCTTGGTGGGGCGTCGCCGGCAACGCGAGCCCGTGGCCTACATCCTCGGCCGGCGCGGCTTCTACGGCCGCGACTTCCGGGTCAGCCCCGCGGTGCTCGTGCCTCGATCGGACACGGAGACCGTCGTCGACCGCGCGCTCACGATCCTGCCGGCGGACAGCCAGGCCCGGGTGCTCGATCTGTGCACGGGCAGCGGCGCGATCGGCATCACCCTGGCGGCAGAGCGTCCCGGATGTGCGGTCGACGTGACCGACCTCTCCGCCGACGCCCTGGCCGTGGCCCGGCGAAACGCCGAAGCGCTGGGTGTCGCCGCGCGCATGCGCTTCTTCGAAGGGGATCTGTGCGCGCCCCTCCCGACCGGCGCGGCCTATGCGCTCGTGGTGGTGAATCCTCCCTACATCTCGGAGGAGGAGCTGCCGTCCTTGATGCCCGAAGTCGCTCAGCACGAACCCACGATGGCGCTGGTGGCCGGGGAGGGCGGGCTCGCCTTCTACCGACGCCTGGCGCACGAGCTACCTCCCTTCCTGGCGTTGGGAGCGCGCCTGTTGATGGAGGTGGGCCAGGGCCAGGCGTCGTGGGTGAGCGCCCACTTCGAGGCCACCGCCGGCTTCGCCGAGCTTTCGACGTTTCCGGACTTCGGTGGCGTGGAGCGCGTGGTCGAGGCGGCCTTTCACCCCAAAGGGTGAGGTCCCCTGCAAAAACGTGTCGCTTTTTTGATTCCTTGCCCGAGTGGTTGCATCCTGAACCATTGAGGTCAGGACCATGGGACGACGTCGCGCATGCATCCTCCTCTCGCTCGCACTGAGCTGCGTCTTCTTCTCCCGGTCGGGGAGAGCGGACACGCCGCCTAACGGTCGCGCGAGGGGAGCCGAGGAACTCCGCCGGGAAGGCACGCCCCCGGTGGATCCCTATTTCGATCCGATCACGGTGCAGGGCCAACAGGCACGCGGATTCTACGCCTCCGGACCGTATGTCCGGGTCAAGCATCTCGACGGTCTGATACGGGCCGTGAAGTCGGCGAACCTGGACGCCGTCGTCATCGACCTCAAGGATGGGGCGGGTCGCGTCACCTATGATACGCAGATCTCCGTCCTCCAGCCTCAGATCCGAAACTACCTGGGCGATCCTCGCGCCCTGGTCGCCGGCTTGAAGCAGGCGGGCCTCTACACCATCGCCCGCGTCGTCTGCTTCGCCGATCCCCAGCTTCCGCTTCGCGTTCCCGAGCGCGCGATCGTGCACGTGCGTCGCGGCACTTCCTGGGTCTCGTGGGGCACGGGGGGCACCTGGCTCGATCCCTACAACGCCGAGAACCAGCAGCTCGTCGTGCAGCTCGCTCGCGAGGCGGCGTCCTTCGGCTTCGACGAGGTGCAGCTCGACTACGTTCGCTTCCCGGTCGACGACGGCACGGTCTACGCGCGCTTCCCCGCCCAGGACGAGCGCACGCGACCCGAGGTGCTGGTCGACCTGTTGCGTCAGGTGGACGCGGCCATCCATGTGCCTCTGGGCGTGGACGTGTTCGGGCTGACCGCCTTCCGCACGGGCGACAGCGATGGCCTCGGTCAGGATCTGGAGGCCTTCGCGCCCTACGTCGAGGTCTACACGCCCATGCTCTACATGAACTCCATGCGCACCTGGGGTCGGGGTTCGGAGCGCCGCGCCTTCGGTCTGGTGCGGGAAGGGGTGAGCACGTTGCGCGAGCGCCTCGGGCCGCGCGCCGTGATCCGGCCTTTCTTGCAGGCCTTCGAGCAAGGCAGCGACCACTACGGGCCGGAGTTCATCGCGGAGCAGATCCGTGGCGCACGCCTGGGCCAGGCCGACGGCTTCCTCTTCTGGCACCCCGGCTCCCGCTACCAGATGCTCCGGCGCGGAATGCTGACGAGCCCTCGTGACACCGGGGCGTTCCCCCTGAACGGCCGCGCCGCTCAGCGCGCGCTGCGCACCAACGAGCCGGAAGAGCGGGAGGCTCGCAGGATCCCCTCCAGCAACACCAGCACGCCAGCCAACAAGTAGAGCCACGGCGCCAGGGGTTGGGCCGGGGCCCGCCCCGTGTCGTGCGCGACGGGGTCCCGGCGAAGCGCCGGGGGCATGGGCGCGGGGTCGAGGTCGCCCTCCTCTGAGGGAGCCACGACCGCGAAGCTCAGGCGCGGCAGCTCGACGCCCTCACTGCGCACCCGGTACAGGCCCACGGACGCCGTGTGGGTGAACACGCCGTCGCGCGGCAGGGGCTCGACGCCGCCGCTCGGCAGCTCCACCTCCCGGGCATCCTCGGAGCTGTCGGCTCCCAGCCGGGCAGGCGTCCCCGCCACGATGGCGTCGGTGACATTCGTGCCCCGGCGGGCCAAGCGTTCGCTCAGCTTCAGCACCAGGGGCAAGTATCCGGGTTGATAGGGAAGGTCCCCGAGGCGGTCTCCGACGCTGGTGCCGAGGAGCGCGACGCGCCCGCCACCGTGTCGACCTTCGACCAACAGCGGCCCCTCGCCGGAGAGGCTGAGCCACACGCGCGCGTCGGGAGCGAGCTCCTCCAGAGGCAGATGTCGCCCCAGCTGAACCCCCGCGAAATCGGCCTCGCGCAGGCCGGCGGCGCCCTCACCCAGCTGCACGTGTGCGTCGTCCGGTGTCGGCCGGGCGGGCGCGAGATGGGCCGGCAGCAGCGATCCCAGCCGGCGGTCGAAGGCGCGGGCCCGCAGGTTCGGGCCTGGCGCGACCCAGAGGCCACCGCCCGCGGTGACGAAGTGCTCCAGGGCCGCGACGGCGCCGGGACTCGGCAGGGCACCCGCGAGAAAGACCGCTTCGTAGGAGCCCGGCGAGACCGTGCTCAGGGCAGCCTCGTCCACGACGCGGAAGTGGGGTGCCCCCAGGGACTCCCCCGCGGTGAGCGCCCGCGCGAGGAAGGTCGCCTCTCCGCGCTGGCCGGTGGGATCGGGCGAGCCGTCCACGATCAGGATCGCGGCTCCTCCTTGGCGACGCAGCCAGAGCGGCCAGGTGTCGTCTTCGGGCACGGCGTCCGTGGTCTCGAAGTGCAGGCGCGCCGCGACCATGTCCCCCGCCGGAGGAAGGAAGCTCAAGACGGCGCTGCGTGCGCCAGGACCGGCCGTGAGCACGCCGTGGGCGACGCTCCGTCCGTCCACGTCGAGGGAGACGGGGGTGTCCTCGGTGAGACCGTGGGCCTCCACGCGTAGTGACAACGGCTCGCCCGTGGCACCCGGCGACACATCCACGCTCGTGAGGCGACGGTTGTTGGGTGGCGCGCCGGGCGCGACGTTCGTGAACTCGACCGGCAGGTGCGCGTTGTCCCAGGGCACGTCGTCCGCGCGACTCTCACGATTGAAGTCCGAGAGCACGAGCAGCTGTCGATCGGCGTGGCGCCCGCGACCGAGTTCCCGCCGCGCCAGCTCGAAGGCAGCCGTGAGGCTCGTGCCCCGCGTCGTCGAGCGAGGCGCGCTGATCAGACCGGCGGCGGCTTCGCTGGCGGAGGTGTTGGCGTCGAAGAGCACGCGGGCCGGCGTACCCGCCAGCACGACGGTGGCGGTCGATCCCTCGGCCAGCGTTCCCAGGCGGCTGCGCGCCGCGGCCAGCGCGCGCGTCAGGGGCGCTCCCCCCTCGCGGCCCATCGACATGGAGTCGTCGAGGATGATGGCCAGGTCTCGAGCGCCCTGGATGCGCGCATCGTTCATGCGCAGACGGGGACCCGCGAGCGCCAGGGCGAGCGCGACGATGGCGGCGATGCGCAAGGCCAGGAGCAGGTTGTCCTTCATGGCCACGCGTCGCCGACGCGCGGCCATCACTCGCATCAGCAGCGCGACGCCAGGGAAGGGCTGCACCACGAGCCGCTTCTGCCGGATCAGGTGAGCCAGGATCGGCAACGCCACGCCCAGCAGCCCGAACAGGGCGAGGGGTTCGGTCAGGCCCATGCGCGCCGTCCGGTGCGTGCGCGCGGGCTCGGGGCCAGCAGCTCGCTCAACGTCTGCTCGGGACGCGCGTCGCTGCGTGCCAGCGCGTAGGCGGCGTTTGCGTCGAGGGCCAGGTGGCGGGCCTCGCCGAGGAAGCGCGCGAGCTCGACGGCGTAGGCTTCCGCGATCTGGAGCGGATCCGCGATCACCTCACCCTCGCCCTCGAGCCCACGAAAGCGTGCCGGCTCCCGGAAGGGGAAGTCGAGCTCCGCGGGGTCGGCGACGTGGAGGAGCTTGAGTTCGTGCCCCCGCGCGCGCAGGACGCGGAAGGCCTCGGCCGGGATGCCTTGGGGGTCGAGCAGATCCGTGGCCAGCACGACCAGGGAGCGCCGCCGCTTCATCTCCGCGAATTCGCTCAGCGCTCGCGCCAGATCCGTACCTCCCTCGCGCGGTGACACGGTCGCGAGCAGTTCGAGCACGGTCGCGGCGTGGCCTGGCTGCGAACGCGCGGGGGCGACGGGCTCGAGCTTGTGATCGACGAAGGCGAGGCCGACGCGATCCCGCTGGCGCGCGACCACGAAAGTCAGCGCGCTCAAGAGCAGCGCGGCGTGCTCGAGCTTGGTCGGTCGTCCAGCGTGGCTGAAGCCCATGGAGGCCGAGCGGTCGAGCAACAGGTGGACCTCGAGCTCCGCCTCTTCCTCGAAGCGCTTGATGCTGGGCCGATCCGTGCGTGCGAGCGCCCGCCAGTCGAGCAGGCGTGGGTCGTCTCCGGGGCTGTAGGGGCGGCGGTCGACGAAGACCACGCTGGCGCCGTGTCGTGCGCTGCGATGCGTGCCGCCCCAGAGTCCGTCGGCGACCTGGCTCGCCTGAGCCTTGAGCGCCGCCAGCCGCGGCAGGAGCTCCGGCGTCAGCAGCGGTTCGCTCACGGGTCGACGGTGACGCTGGCGAGCACGCCGCGCACGACCTCGTCCGCGGTCACGCCGTCTGCGCCAGCTCGGAAGTTGGGCACGATGCGGTGACGCAAGATGGCCGGCGCCAGCGCCCGCACGTCCTCCACCTCGACCGCGAAGCGGCCGCGCAGTGCGGCCCGCGCCTTCCCGCCCAGGATGAGCCCTTGGCTGGCTCGAGGGCCGGCGCCGAAGTCGACGTAGCGTCGAACGATGGAGGGAGCCTCGGGCGAGGCCGGTCGCGTCGCGCGCGCCAGGGCCACGGCGTGGGCGACGACGTGGGGCGCCGCAGGCATGCGCGGAACCAACGCCAGCAGCTCCCGCAGCTCCTCCGTGCTGATCACCGGCTCGGGCGCCGCCGTGCTCGGGCTGGTCGTGCGCGCCACGATCTCCGCCTCTTCGATCGCCGACGGGTAGTCGACCTTGATCTCGAACAGGAAGCGGTCGAGCTGGGCCTCGGGCAGCGGGTAGGTGCCCTCCTGCTCGATCGGGTTCTGGGTGGCGAAGACGAAGTAGGGATCGCCCAGGGGCAGGGTGCGCCCGGCGGCGGTGACGCGACGCTCGGCCATGGCTTGCAGCAACGCGGCCTGGGTCTTGGGAGGCGTGCGGTTGATCTCGTCCGCCAGCAGGATCTGGGTGAAGATGGGTCCTCGCGCGAAGCGGAAGCGGCGACGTCCGGTCTCCGGATCCTCCTCCAGGATCTCCGTGCCGACGATGTCCGAGGGCATCAGATCGGGCGTGAACTGAATGCGCTGGAAGTCGAGGGAGAGCACCTCGGCCAGGCTCTGGATGAGCAGGGTCTTGGCCAGGCCCGGGACGCCCACGAAGAGCGCGTGTCCGCCCGCGAACAGGCAAGTCAGCAGCAGGTCGATCACCTCGTGCTGGCCGACGATGCGCTGTCCCAGAGCCTGTATGATGGCGCGTCGCGCTTCGGCCAGGCGCTCCACGCGTGTCACGTCAGATACAGGAACGCCGGTCTCCGACGTCGCGTCGAAGTTGGCTCGCGGGTCCAGGGGCGCGCTGTGGCTGGTGGTCATGGCTGGCTGCGTCGGCGACGCGGTGGGCCGCCTTTCCTCGTACTATCGCGGAGTTGACCCGCTCGCCAGGGGTTTGCGACCGTGGGCAGGCACGAGGGGCAATATTCTTTCGTGAGCCTCAGCGCAGAGCGCTGCAGAACTGACCTTCGCGGCTGCGCTCCGCCTCGTCCTCGCCTGCCTCCCCCAGCACGCAATGCGGCATGGGGTCGAAGGGGTTCAGGCCGATGGCCGCGCGGGCCTCGCGCGCGGCTGCGCCCAGATTCGCCTGCGCGCGATAGGCCTCGGCCAGCCAGGCGCGCACGGGCTCGAATTCCGGCGCACGCGTGGCCATGCCCTGGAGCAGCGCCTGGGCACGGTCGGCGGCACCTGCGGCGAGGGCTGCCCGCGCGACACGCCAGGCCACGCTGGGATCCTGGGGCGCGGCCGTCAGGGCGGCCTCGTACTCCACCTGGGAGGCCCGCGCTCGCCCGGCGTCGCGCAGCAGGTCGCCCAGGCGCACCCGGCGCCTCGCCTCGGTGTCGAGGACCTCCTGCGTGTCGCCCTCCTGGGCGTCGCCGTGACGGAAACGCAGGGGGATGAAGCCCGGCGAGGTGGCGGCCTCGGGGCCCTGCGCCTGGGCGATGGAGGCCCTCCACTCCGCCTTGAGCTGGGCGAAGCTCGAGCCACTGCCGGCCGCCATGGCGGCGCGTGCGTCCTCTCCGGCGCGCAGTCGCGCCTCGAGCGCGCGCAGACTGCCCGGACCGAGTCGCGCACGATACCTGCCGACGAAGCTCGTCACCTCGGCGAAGGCCAAGGCCGCGCGCTCTTGCGAGGGCAAGAGCGCGATAGAAGGGTGCATGCGCGAGAAGGGGATGAGCTCCCCGTCGCGCACTGCCGTGCGCAGCAGTTCACGGCTCGCCGGATCGAGGGTCGCGCTCGCCAGCGGCTCTCGCCAGCTGCGCTCGAGCAGCTTCGCGACGCCCTCCTGCAGCCACACCGGAGCCTGGTTCCCGGTGGCTCTCGTCAACAAGAGATGGGTCAGCTCGTGCGTGATGGTGTCTCGCCACGGATAGCCACGCACCAGGGCCTGAGGCGACGTGAGCATCAACCTGTCCCATTTGGACAGCGCGATCGTGCCGGTCGTCTCGATCTGCGCGACGGTCAGCGGCGAGACACGCGCCAGCTCCATGGGCGAGGCGTAGATCTCGAGGCGCAGAGGTCGGGGTGTGCGGCCTCCGAGTTCCCGCGTGAGCGCTTCGTCGGCCCGACGCAGGGTGTCGAGGGCGTAGGGCGCGAGCACGGCCTGTCCCGGCGGGTAGCGCACGACGTAGCGACCGTCGGTCGAGCGCGCTTCGAGGAAGTCGGCCGTGGCGTCGCGCGTGGCCTGCGCCAGCTCGAGCGTGGCAGGCCGCCAGTCTCGCGCCGGTCCCGCCGGCATGCGCTCGAGTGAACGCGTGAGCGCGGCCACGGCGCCGGCGTAGCGTCCTTGATGCAGCCGCAGCTGACCCAGCTCGGCCAGCACGGTCGGGTCGTCTCCGTGAGTAGCGACCAGTGACTCGAGCACCTGGGCCGCGCGCTCCACGTCCAGCGCGTCGAGAGCGCGTCGTGCCTCGACCAGGCTGGCGTCGAGGGCGTCCCGCGTCTGCGCGCGAGCGGGCGTCCCCTGCGCGAGGGTGCAGACGAGGGCACAGACGAGGATGTGGAATGCGTGCCTCATCGCAGCAGACCTTCGTAGTAGTGGCGCAGAGCCTCTTCGTAGCCTGGCGGAGAGCTCTCGCGCAGCGCGCCCATGGCGCGACGTCGGCGCTCGGAGGGACCGCCCGCTTCATCGCGCCCATGGATGCGCACGCGCTCGGCGGAGCGCTGGCCCGAGGACTCGGAGGGATCGCGCTGCTCGCGCTCGAGCTCTTGCCTCAAGCTCGAGAGTGTCGCCGCGGCTTGGGCGCTGCGCTCGCCCGCCTCGACCGGATCCGGTCTGCCGAAGGCGCGCTCGGCGCTGCGCATCTGTTCGAGCGCGTGGTCGACCTGTCCCTGACCCATGGTCGACAGCGGCCGACCGTCCGGGCTGCTCTGGAAGAGCTCCGAGAGCGTGCCCGCCGCCACGGCCGCTCGTCCTTGACGCGTCCCGGTCTCGCGCAGCTGGCCGCGCATCTCGTCGTCGAGGTGATGACGCAGGTCCGGGATGGCGCGGTCGATGGCCGTGGAGAGTTCGCCCAGCTGCGTCTCGGCCTGTCGACCCGCGCGCGCGCGTTCCCCGGTCGCGGGCGAAGCCGCGACGCCCATCAACTCGGAGAGTTCGAGGTCTCGGGCCAGGGCCTCGGCGCTGCCTCGGGTCGCTCGCGCCTGCTCGCGAGCCTGGGCCAAATCGCCTGCGCGCAAGGCGTCTTCCGTGTCGCGCAGCTGCGTGAGCGCGCGCTCCAGACGTCTCCGCTCACTTGGGGCCATGCCCTCCCGTGGCACGTGCGCCAGCGCTTCGCGCGCCTGGCGTGCCTTGTCGACCAGCGCCGGATGGAGCTCACCCCGTGCGCCTTCGGAGAGCGCGCGCTCGGCCGCTTGCCGACGCACGCGGTCCGCCGCGGCGGAGATGCTTCGTTGCTCGGCCTCGAGCCCCGAGAGACGGTCCATGGCCTCGGCCAGCGCCGCCTGTCGTGGGCCGAAGTGTCCCTCGCCGAAGGCTTGCTCCGCGCCGCCGAGCGCGCGCGAGAGCACGTCGATGCGGGCTTCGAAGTGGACGAGGCTGCGGTCCATGGCGTCGAGATCCCCGTCTCGGATCGCGCGTTCGAGCTCCGCCAAAGCGTCCTCGCTCGGTCCCGTGCGCGCTTCGCCGCGGTTGAGGAACTCGCCGGAGCCGGGACCCATGCGCGCGGCCAGGCGAGCGCTCAGCTCTTGCAGGCGTGCGCGAGCGCGTCCCAGCGCGGCCAGAAGGGCGCGACGCGTCGCCTCGTCTGGTGCGCTGCGGAGCTGAGCCACCAACGCGACCATCTCGCGCCGAAGTTCGTCGAGCTCGCGCGCCAACTCGGCCGCGTCCGCCAGCTTCGCGCCCGTGAGCAGGTCGTCCAGGCTCAACAGGTCGTCCTCCACGCCCACCCGTGCGCGGTCGTGGGCGCGAGCGAGGGCGCGGGTGCCATGGGCGCTGACCTCACTGCGCCCCAGCGTCGCCAGATGACTCGAGAGCGAGTGCAAGAGCGAGGTCTCCGACGCGCCCGGACTCGTGGCTCGGGACAGCGCGTCGGCCAGGTCGAGCAGGTGCTCGCCGAGATCGTCGTAGGTGGCCTCGCCGCTGGCCTCCAGGCGATCCGCCAGGTGCAACGTGAGGCGCGTGCGCAGCGCCGAGAGCGAGGCGATGGCGGCCTCGCGTCGCGAATGGGATGACTCGAGGGTGACGTGTCGCGGCGCCGTGCGCACGTGGTGCGGCCCCGAGACGTCGTCGGCGTCCCAGGCCTCGAGCCAGACCGAGAGCACGTCTCCCGGCTGGGTCGCGAGGGCGCCGAGGTCGAAGTCGACCTCACCCTCGGCGGCTTGGTTCGGCCGGTCGCCTGCCGGGGTCGCGCCAGCGCGCCAGACGGTCTCGCGATGAACCACGCCAGCGGCCAGCTCCACGCAAGCCTGGACGTGTTCCACGCCCACGTCGTCGTGCGCCTCGAAGGCGATGCGAAACCCTTGGGCAGGCACGACGGCGTCCTCTTCCGGACTCAATAACGTGATCTCGGGTGTCTGGTCGGTCCGCAGGTCGAGGCGCGTGCGGCGCGCGTCCTCCACCCACACCCCGCCGCCTTCGCTCGCGCGGATCGACAGCACGCCCGCAGAGCGCATGACGAAGCGGCCTTCGAAGCGCCCGCCGCCCTTCGCGCGCAGGGCCAGCGCCGCCTCGGGCGTGTGCACGAGGGCCTCGTGCAGATCGGGGCTCCCGGTCGCCAGTACGTTCACGCTTGTGCCGCGCGGCAGCTCGAGGGTCTCGCCCGCCTCCACCGTCACCGCCTGGCGTCCCATGTAGTGCGGGTAGGCGATGCGTAGCTGCACACGCTCGAAGACCACACCCAACGACACGCCGTCGGTCGAGCGGGCGCCGGGGTGCAGGAGCGTGAAGGTGCCCTGCGTGGCGCGCTCGGCGGCCAGCATCAGGCAGAGTCCGAGGCCCACCGCGACCAGGCCCAGGAGCATGTCCCAGCGCAGCAGCGGCGCGAGCGGAAGCATGCTGCGTGGTCGCAGCTTGCTCAGATCGTTCCAGGCGGCCTCGACGTGAGCGTCGACGAGCTCCTTCGACGCGGGGTCGCGCGCGGTCGAGAGTTCGGCGGCGGAGCGCACGCGCATCGCGAGGGCGGGGTGACGCTCGGAGAGCAGGCGCGCCGCACCGGCTCCCGCGAGGCCGCGCAGGGGAGGCGCCGCGAGCCACAACGCGACCAGCGCGCTGAGCGCGATCGCCGCCCACGCCGACCACAGCACCGCAGCTCCTGCGCTCGTGCCCACGGCCACCGCCGCCAGACAGAAGGTCCCGAAGGCGATGGCCGCCGCGACCATCAGCGCGCGCAGCCCCAGGACCGTCCGAGCTCCGAGGCGCAGGCGGCCGAGTCGCCGCTCCAGGTTCCGCGCCGCGCTCATGGCGGAGACTGTAGCAGCCCGTGGCAGAACCTCATCACGGCGCGCACGCGTGCCGAGGCTTCGACGTGGAGGCCAGCCGCGAAGGCGTCAAGAGCCATGACTTGATCGAGCCGTGCGTCGCGCTCGCTGTGCGAAGAGCGGCAGGGCGGTGCGCCGAACCCTTCCGAGACCGGGCGCACGTTGACCGTGGATCCTCGACGCCGATATAGTGTCGCCCGGTCGTGGGGGGTCGAGGTGGCATGAACAACGACGACATGGCGCGGCTCTCGGAGGCGGAGGTGGAGATGGCCCTCGCGGCCTATCTCGCACCCTTGGTGGAGGGCAAGCGCGTGCATTGGGCGCTCGGCGCCGGTGGGCCCGGCCTGGCCTATCTCGAAGGTGCCGCCGCCACGTTGACGGTGGGGGACGTGCCGCCGGATGGCGAGGCGCTCGGGTGGTGGGTGCGCCGCTGGCCCGCGGCTGCGGCGCTGGACGACCTCGAGGCGCTGATGGCGTCCTCGCAGCAGACACGCGCGCTCGCGCTCCTGCTCTCTGATCGTGACGCGCTGCCGGCGCTGAGGGAAGCGTGCGCCGCGCGCTTCGCCGAGCTTCGGGTCTTCGGTCTCGCGGCCTTGCGTGCCGCTGGCCTGGCCGAGCTGGGCGCGTCTCCCGACGGTGTCGCCTTCGATGACTCCCTCGCTGCGTCGCGCGCGCCCGTGGACCTGGTGTTGCTCGCGGGCGCCGATCTGTCGGAGCTCGAGAGCTACGTCGTCGTGGCGTTGCCCACGGTCGGTCCACGGCTGCAGTCCCCGGACGGTTCGTCGAGTGCGTCTTCGGACGAATCCCACGCGGACGAGATCGCGGGCCTGGAGCAGAAGCTCCAACGGGCCGCCCAGCTCCGGCGTGACGCGGAGCGCGAGCGCGACCGACGCGGCGCACTGCTGCGCGATTGGGCGTCCGCGGCCGCCGCCGAGCCTCATGCCGCGCGCGCAGTGAAGACGGCCGAGACCAGCACGCCGCATGAGTACGCGCTGCGAGCCGCGGCTGCCGAGGCGAGCCGGGAGCAGGCGCGCTTCGCAGCCGACGAGCTGAGGCTCGCGCTCCGGGCCTCCCATGCGGACGCGGAGGGGGCGCACCTGACCGAGGCCGCCCTCGAAGGACGCGCCCGCGGACTCGAAGCGCGGCTGGCCGAGGTCGAGGAGATGCGGGAGGCGGCCGAGGCGCAACTGGCGTTGGCGCACGCCGACGTCCAGGACGCGGCCGATGCGAAGCTGCGGGTCGAGCGGAGACTCGCGGACGCCGAGGAAGCGGTCGAGATGGCGGTCGTTCTCGAGCACGGCGATCCGGCGTCGGAGGGAACGAACGAGGCCCGATTCGCGGCTCTCGAGCAGCAGCTGGAGCAGCTCGAGGCGGGCGCGCGTCAGCTTCAGGGACAGTTGGAACAGCTCGAGCAGGAGCGCGATCACGCACGCGGCGAGAGCCTGCGTCTGCTGGCCCTCGTGGGCAGCTTGGAGCACGCCGCCGAGGGCATGCGGCGCGGTCACGCGCGACGCGTGGCCGAGCTCTCCGCCGACGCGGCCGAGCAAAGCCTCGCGAGCGACCTTCGCCACGCCGCCATGCTGTCCGAGTTGGGCGGAGAGATCGCCGGTCTCAAGGCCCGCCTCGGGGATCGCGAAGCGGCGCTGGCGGCCCGCGCGTCCGTGCGCCAGCTTCGCCACGCAGACGAAGAGGCGGCGGCGGGAGTCGAGTCCCGGGGCCGCATCGACGAGCTGCTCGATCAGGTCGATGCGCTGCGCGCTGAGGTGGCTGAGCTTCGGGATGTGCGCCACGAGCTGACGCTGCGCGTCGCGGATCTCTCGAGCTCCTCGCAGGTCCACGCGACCCGCGCCGCGGATCTCGCTTCATTCGGCGCCGCGCGCGACGCGCTCGTCGAGCGTCTTCAGCTCGATCTGGTGGAAGAGGAACAGCGCTCGCGTCGCCGCGAGGAGTCCCGGCAGCGCGCCGAGGCCGAGTGCGCACGACTACGCGACGCCGTGGTGCGGGCGGCGGAAGAAGCCGCCGCGCGACCTTCGGAGCCGCCGGGAAGGCTCGACGCGCTCGAACAGACGGAGATCGAACTTCGACGCGCGCTGCGCGAAGCGGAACACGGCCTCGACTCGGAGCGCAACGTGGCCGAGGCTGCCCGGGTGGCCGCCGACGAGGCTGCGGCACATGCGGCGACCGCCGAGGGTAGCCTGGGCGCGGAGCGGCAACGCGCTGCCGAGATCGCAGCGCAGCTCGAGCTCGCGCGCTCGCGTGCGGACGCATCCCGCGTCGCGCTGGAGGAGACGCGAGGGCTGTTGACTCAGCTGCGCCAGGAACACGACGCCCGCGGTCGCAAGCTCGCGGAGATCACGGCGGTCGGCAGCGACGCACCGTCCGACGCGGACGAGACCTTGATGCGCTCGCTGACCGCGCAGCTCGAGGAGCGCAACGATCGCATCCGTGGCCTCGAGGCGCGGTTGACGGCGGCGTCCGACGGAGACTCCGCCCGACTCGCGCTCGAGGAGACGGTCGCCAAGCTGAGCGCCGAGCTGGCCCATGAGCGTGCCGCGCGCGAGACGGCGGCGGCCGCAGGTGGAGACGAAGCGACGCGCGCCGAACTCGAGCGCTTGCGCCAGACGCTGCGTGATCGCTACGCGGACATGCTCAGGGCGCGCAGCGAGGTGGAGGGCGTGGAGGCCCAGGCGAGCGCGCTACGCGGGGCCGTGGCCGAGGCTCGCGGCGGCCTGGAGGCGCTCTTGGGCGACGCCACAGCGACCGGCGACACGACGACGGCGGACCGAGTGGGCGCGCTGCTTCGTCTGCTCGGTCGCTTCTAGTCGCAGGTCACCGGCATCGCAGGCCACCGGCATCGCAGGCCACCGGCATCGCAGGTCACCGGCATCGCAGGTCACCGGCATCGCAGGTGGATCGTTCCGTCGTCTCGTCGGCGTCACGGTGGCCAGAGACGAAAACGCCGGACCGCGTAGCGCGATCCGGCGTCTTCGCATGAAGCGAGGCTCAGCCTAGAAGTCCATGCCGCCGCCACCCGCGTGGCTGTGGCCTTCGTCGTCCTTCTTGGGCATGTCGGCCACGAGCGCCTCGGTGGTGAGCATCAGCCCAGCCACGGAAGCGGCGTTCTGCAGAGCCGTGCGCACGACCTTGGTCGGGTCGATGACGCCCGCCTCGAGCAGGTCCTCGTAGACCTCGGTCGCGGCGTTGAAGCCGAAGGCTCCCTTGCCCTTGCGGACCTCGTTCAGCACGATGGAGCCCTCGAGCCCGGCGTTGGCCGAGATCTGACGGAGGGGCTCCTCGATGGCGCGCGAGAGGATGTTGACGCCCACGCGCTGCTCATCCGAGACGTCGAGCTTCTCGAGTCCCTTCTGGGCACGAATCAGCGCCACGCCGCCGCCGGGGACGATGCCCTCCTCGACAGCCGCGCGAGTCGCGTGGAGCGCGTCCTCGACGCGCGCCTTCTTCTCCTTCATCTCGACCTCGGTGGCCGCGCCGACCTTGATCACGGCCACGCCGCCCGCGAGCTTCGCGAGACGCTCCTGGAGCTTCTCACGGTCGTAGTCGCTGGTGGTGTCGTCGATCTGACGGCGAAGGGTGGAGATGCGGCCCGTGATGTCGGCCTTCTTGCCCGCACCGTCGACGATCGTGGTGTCGTCCTTGGTGATCGAGATGCGCTTGGCGTGGCCAAGGTCGCTGAGCGTGACGTTCTCGAGCTTGATGCCGAGATCCTCGGTGATGACCTGGCCGCCCGTGAGGGTGGCGATGTCCTTGAGCATCTCCTTGCGGCGGTCGCCGAAGCCGGGCGCCTTGACGGCGGCGGTCTGCAGCGTGCCACGGAGCTTGTTCACGACCAGGGTGGCGAGGGCCTCTCCGTCGATGTCCTCGGCGATGATGAGGAGGGGCTTCTGCTGGCGCGCGATGGCTTCGAGCACGGGCAGGAGATCCTTCATGTTCGAGATCTTCTTCTCGTAGAGCAGGATGTAGGCGTCCTCGAGCACGGCCTCCATGCGCTCCGAGTCGGAGACGAAGTAGGGCGAGAGGTAGCCGCGATCGAACTGCATGCCCTCGACGACGTCGAGCTCGGTCTCGAGGCCCTTGGCCTCTTCGACGGTGATCACGCCTTCCTTGCCGACCTTCTCCATGGCCTCGGCGATGATCTTGCCGATGGTGGTGTCACCGTTGGCGCTGATCGTGCCGACCTGGGCGATCTCGTTCGGATCGCGCGTCGACTTCGAGAGCTTGGTGAGCTTGTCGAGCAGGTAGACCACGCCGGCGTCGATGCCGCGCTTGATCTCCATGGGGTTGTGACCCGCGGCGACCATCTTGGAGCCCTCGCGGAAGATCGCCTGGGCGAGCACGGTGGCGGTCGTGGTGCCGTCGCCGGCCACGTCCGAGGTCTTGCTGGCGACCTCGCGCACCATCTGGGCGCCCATGTTCTCGAACTTGTTCTCGAGCTCGATCTCCTTGGCGACGGTCACGCCGTCCTTGGTGATCGTGGGAGCGCCGAAGCTCTTCTCGATGACCACGTTCCGGCCCTTGGGCCCGAGCGTGACCTTGACCGCGTTGGCGAGGGCGTTGACGCCGGCCAGGATGCGGTTGCGTGCGTTTACGTCGAAGACGATTTCTTTTGCAGCCATGGTGTTCTCCTCAGCTGATCACGCCAAGGACATCGTCCTCGCGCAGAATGAGGTGTTCCACACCGTCGAGCTTGACCTCGGTGCCGCTGTACTTGCCGAAGAGGATGACGTCGCCCTTCTTGACGTCCAGCTTTCGCAGGGTGCCGTCGTCGAGCAGCTTGCCGTTGCCCACCGCGACGACCTTGCCCTCGATGGGCTTCTCCTTGGCCGTGTCGGGGATGATGATGCCACCCTTGGTGGTCTGAACTTCGTCCACGCGCTTGACGAGGATCCGGTCGTGAAGAGGTCGAATAGCCATGATCTAGGACTCCTGATGTGTCTGTGACGGTCGGTGACGGTGCCAGGAATGCTGAGACCGTCGGGAAGATGAGAAGTGCGAGGGGTATCTTTCGAGCATGTCCGGGAAGCCCAGACTGCTTTCTTGGCACTCCCCCCCGGTGAGTGCTTAGCGAAGCTCGGGGAACCTAAGCCGTGGGGCACAGGAGTCAATGCTCGCCTTTTGGAGTCCGTGAGCAAACGCACTCGTCAATGATTTCGAGGATTTGCAAGAGCGGGTTCCGCGGCGCCCTTCCTTCAGCACTCTGGGGCGCTGGCTGCCACTTGATGTGGCGCAACGGCTTCCGACCCCGCGGGTCCTCGATCGAGGTCAGAACATTCTTTGGGGAACGCCGTCTGTACCTCTATCTTGAAAGGGTAAGCCTGACTGGAAGCCGAGGAGACCATGCACATCGAAGCCCATGCCGACGCCCGAGGGTATTTTCACGACCGCCTGGAGCGCGCGCTCTCCCGCTTGCGCCTCGATGTCTCGGAGGAGGCCCGCTTCTACCTCCTGGATCTGCTCGCCCGCCAGCTGACGGCGGCCGGCCTCGACGAGCCCCTGGTGACGCGCCTGGCCCAGGCCTTCGCCACGGAAGAGCCCCACGAGCGCTTTCGGCGCTTCCGCGAGGCTGGGGACGGCGCGCTGCATGGCTGCGGCTTCTTCGCGGAGCATTTCGAGAGCCGCGGCGTGAGCCGGGACTACGTCGTGGGCATGGGAGCCCGCGCCTACCGACAGGCCGAGCAGGCCGGGCGCAGCGTCCGCCAGCCCAGCGCCGAGATCTTCTGCGAGCTGGCCGACGGCTTCGACGGCTTCGCCTGCGCCCTGGCGGACGTACGCGAGGAGACGGCGCTTCGCACACCTCAGGACATCGTGCGCCTGCTCGATCGCTACCGCGCGACGCGCTCTCCGCTGTTGGCGCAGCGCCTCGAGGCCGCGGGTGTGTTCCCCCAACTCGCGGGGCGTGAGCGGACGCTGCATTGAGCCTGACGCAGATCGAGACGCGTCTGCGGGCGCTCTACGACCTCGATGGCGTGCATCGCGTGGAGGACTTCGTGTGCGATGAGCGCGTCGCCCAGCAGGCCGCGGCCGAGGCAGTGGAGCGGGGTGAGGCGTTGCTCGTGCTCGAAGAGCCCGACGACGTGTCGATCGGGCTCTACCTCGCGCCGGGGGCGCTCGAGGTCCTGGCCGACGACGGCGATTGGCTGGGCGCCGGACGCTTCGAGTCCTTCTGCTTGGTGGCGGAGGGCGTCAGCCACTTCCTCTACCTGATGTTCCGTCTCTCTCATGAGCACACGGTCACGCAGCTCGAGCTCGAGGTGCAGGCGGAGGTCGACAAGTACGCCCTCGGCTTGCTCGCGGGTAACGGCGTGGGGCTGCTCAAAGAGCGCAGTCGGGCCTTGCGGCAGCGACTCTTCTGCGACGTCGCCTACCTCGATGATCCGGGCACGCCCGAAGGGGATCGCTACCGCGAGGCCACGCGGGCGGCGTCGGGCTATACCGCGCACCTCGAGCGACGCTTCGTGGAGCGCGGGGACATGCGCGCGCTGGCGGCAGAGCTTCGCCGCTTCTATCGGCGTGATCGCACCGACAAGCTTCGCTTCACCTAGAGAGTGACGGCCAGGCCGCCCAGATCAGGTGCCGGGGATGTCGGCGTTGTGCGTCTCGATGATGAACTCTTCCATCGCCTCGCGAACGGGACGGGAGAAGCGCACCTTCTGAGCCGC
>JAACVI010000136.1 GCA_009992505.1 Myxococcales bacterium | reverse complement strand
ATCCGCACTGCCGTCACGTCGCGCCTCCTGGGTCCCTGGGCGCATACCAGAATGCGCCAGAAGTCGCAGCACGCGCAGCGCGCGGGGCCGCCCAAAAATCCCAACCGTCGATGTGCAAATACGCGAATCGACTCGGCGAGCTCGATCTTGTCCAACGACTGGACAAAATTCGGAGGCTCTTCCCTCCCGCGAGCACTGCCTATCACGCGGCCTCTTCTGCCTAGTCTCACGGGCGCGCGAGGTCGCGGGGTATCCGCGCACGGCGGCGAGTAGTAAGGTCAGCGCATGCGTGGGGTGTCGCTGCTGGCCGTGTTGATCTGTAGCGGCTGCTATCTCTCCCACGGCCTCGAGGATGCGCCCGCCATGGACGCGAGCCTCGACGGCTCGGGTCCCATCGACTCCGGTCGCGACTCGGGTCGTTTGGACTCGGGCCCTGCCGACTCGGGTCCCATCGACTCCGGTCGCGACCCGGGTCCCGTCGATTCGGGGCTGCCGGACTCGGGCCCCGTCGATTCGGGTACGCCGCCCGACGCGGGCAGCTGCGTGCTGCCTGTCGAAGCCTATCCGGAGAGCGGCGTGTGCCAGCCGGAGACCGGCGCGTGCATCACGCGCTGCGGGACGAACCAGCCCTGCATCGTGGTCTGCCTTCGGCGCGATCCCATCTGCCGAGCCTGTGCCGTGCGCAACGCCCTCGCATGCTTCAACAGCACGCCGTGCCAGCCCCTCTACGCCCCCACGTCTTGCTGCGTCGTGAACATGTGCGCCCTCACGCGAGTCGACGACATCCTCGACGTCTGCACCGCGCTAGCCTGCGGAGACGTGATCCAGGCCTACGCCGACTGCGCCATCGCGGACTCCCGGGCGCGCTGCCGTCGGGAGATCGCGGACTGTGGTCTGCCGCCGACCTTGCTCGGCTTCTGATCACGCTCCCCAGCAGGCTGCTCTCCCGCAGCCTCCGAATGGGCCAGATGCCTCGCGCGCGGGTCGTGGTACATAGGCGGCCATGTTCGAGCCCGTCTCCCCTCAGGTCTCCTTCCCCGCCCTCGACCAGCGCTCTCTGACGCTGTGGAAGGAGCAGGACGTCTTCGCCAAGACCGTCGCGCACGGCCAAGGCAAGCCCAGCTTCGTCTTTTACGAAGGGCCCCCGACCGCCAACGGCATGCCCCACCCGGGACACGTGCTCACGCGCGTGATGAAGGATGTCTTCCTGCGCTATCGCTCCATGTGCGGCTACCACGTGCCGCGCCGCGCGGGCTGGGACACGCATGGCCTGCCGGTCGAGGTGGAGGTCGAGAAGGCGCTCGGCATCAGCGGGCGCGACGCCATCGCCGAGTACGGCGTGGAGGCGTTCAGCAAGGCCTGCATCGACTCCGTCTTCCGCTACATCGACGAGTGGCGGCGCATGACCACGCGCATCGGCTTCTGGGTCGATCTGGACGACGCCTACGTCACCTTCCATCGCTCCTACGTCGAGAGCGTGTGGTGGGCGCTCAGCCAGCTCTTCGAGCAAGGCCTCTTGTACGAGGGCTACAAGGTCGTGTGGTGGTGGCCCCAGGGCGGCACGGCGCTGTCCGCGGGCGAGGTCGGTCAGGGCTACAAGAAGGTCGATGACCCCAGCGTCGTCGTGCGCTTCCCCGTCGTCGGCCAGGAGCGCACGAGCTTCATGGCCTGGACGACCACACCGTGGACGCTGCCTTCGAACATCGCCCTCGCCGTGGATCCCAAGCTCGACTACGCCCTGTGTCGGCTCGAGGACGGCGAATGCGTCTGGCTCGCCGCCGCGCGCGTCCCGTCCGTGCTCGGAGAGCAGGTCTTCGAGCAGCTCGAGCTGAAGAAGGGCGCCGAGCTCGTGGGCATGGCCTACGACGCGCCCTTTGACTACGCCGAGCCCGAGGGCGGCCCCGCGCATCAGGTGATCGAGGCCGACTTCGTCACCCTCGACACGGGCACGGGCATGGTCCACCTCGCGCCGGCCTTCGGCGAGGACGACTTCCGCATCTGTCAGGCGCTGGGTCTGGGCTTTTTGCAGCTGGTGAAGCCCGACGGCACCTTCCCGCCCGAGGTCACGGACTTCGCGGGGCGCTTCGTGAAGGACGCCGATCGCGACATCGTGAAGCTGCTCGACACGCGCGGCCTGCTCTTCGCGCAGGAGACCTATCGCCACGACTATCCCTTCTGTTGGCGCAAGATGGATGATCCTTTGATCCAGTACGCGCGCCGCTCCTGGTTCGTGAAGACGACGCAAGAGATCGACCGTGTGAAGGCCAACAACCAGGCCGTGCACTGGGAGCCCGCCCACATCAAGGACGGGCGCTTCGGTCAGTTCCTCGAGGGCAACGTCGACTGGGCGCTGTCACGCGAGCGCTTCTGGGGCACGCCGCTGCCCATCTGGATCAACGACGAGACGGGCACGATCGAAGCCGTGGGCTCCGTGGCGCAGATCCTCGAGAGGAATCCCGACGCCTTCGCCGAGTTCGACGCCGCCAAGGCCGCGGATCCCAGCCTCTCGGAGCACCTGCGCGTGCACAAGCCCTGGATCGACAACGTCAGCTGGCAGAAGCCCGGTGAGGCCGGCACCTATCGGCGCGTGCCCGAGGTGATCGACTGCTGGTTCGACTCGGGCTGCATGCCCTTCGCTCAATGGGGCTATCCGCACCAGAACAAAGCGGAGTTCGACGCCGCCTTCCCCGCGGATTTCATCACCGAGGCCGTCGATCAGACCCGCGGTTGGTTCTACTCTTTGATGACCATCAGCACCCTGATGTTCCCCGAGGCCGAGCTGCCCCATCCGTTCAAGAACTGCTTCGTCATGGGCCTCGTCACGGACGCCAAGGGCAAGAAGCTCAGCAAGCGCGACAAGAACTACACGGATCCGCTGGTCTTGATGGACGAGGTGGGCGCGGACGCCATGCGCTGGTCGCTCTACACGGGCACGGTGCCGGGGCAGAACACGCGCTTCGGCAAGGCGGCCGCCGAGGACGCGGCGCGCGAGTTCCTGCTCAAGCTGTGGAACGTCTACAGCTTCTTCGTCACCTACGCGCGCATCGACGGCTACGAGCCAGGCAGCGAGGCGCCGGCGCCGAGCGAGCGACCGGACATGGATCACTACATCCTCGCGGAGTTCGACCACACCGTGCGCCGCGTGCGTGAGGAGCTCGACAACTATCGCAGTCACCTGGCCGCCCGTGAGCTGGGCAGCTTCGTGGACTCGCTCTCCAACTGGTACGTGCGGCGCAGCCGCTCGCGCTTCTGGTCCAAGGGCGAGAGCGCGGACAAGCAGGCGGCCTTCGCGACATTGTACGAGGTGCTGTCCGAGACCAGCCTCTTGCTCGCGCCCTTCGTGCCCTTCATGGCCGAGGAGCTGTATCAGAACCTGGTGCGCGGCCAGCGTGAGGACGCGCCCGTCTCCGTGCATCTCGAGGACTTCCCCAGCGCACGTGAGGAGCGCCGGGACGACGCCCTGCGCCAGGCGGTGGAGGCCACGCGCGGCGTGGTCGCCCTCGGTCAGCGCGTGCGCAACGAGACGCGCATCAAGGTGCGCCAGCCTCTGAGCCGCGCCATCGTCGTCACCCACGGCGAGGCGGAGCGCGCGGCCATCTCGAGCTTCGAGCAGGCGATCCGTGAGGAGCTGAACGTGGTCGAGCTGAGCTTCACGCACGAGCCCGAGCGTTACGTCGAGTACGTGCTCGTGCCCAACTTCCGCGCTCTGGGTCCGCGCGTCGGCAAGCGCATGCCCGCGGTGAAGGCGGCGCTCGCCAAGGCCGACGGATCGAAGCTACACGCCCAGATGAGCGCGCACGGAAAGATCGTGCTCGAGTTCGAGGGCGAGACGCTGGAGCTCGGTCCGGAGGAGGTCGAGGTGCGGCTCACGGCCAAGCCCGGCTTCGCCGCCGCAGCCGAGGGCGAGCGCGTCGTCTTGCTCGACACCCAGCTCACGCCGGAGCTGAAGCGCGCGGGTCTGGCCCGCGAGGTCGTCAACCGTGTGCAGCGCGCGCGCAAGGAGCGCGACCTGCCCTTCGAGGCGCGCATCGACCTGCGCTACCAGACCACCGACGCGAGCCTGCTCGAGGCGCTCGAGGCGGAGGCCG
>JAACVI010000104.1 GCA_009992505.1 Myxococcales bacterium | reverse complement strand
ACCGTCGCGCACCACGTCCGGGACGCCGCCGACGCCCGCCGCCACCGGAGGAAGCCCCGCCGCCATGGCCTCGAGCAACGCGGTCGGCGTGCCCTCGGTGCGACCGGAAGGGAGCCTGCGTGACGGCAGCACGAAGGCGTCGGCCGCGCTGAGCAGCGCCTGCTTCTGCGCCCCGGAGACGTGACCGAGGAAGCGTACGCGCGCGCCGCTCGCCTGGGCCAGCGCGTGCAGACGCGGGCGCTCGGGCCCATCGCCAGCGATCAACAACGACGTGTCCGTCCTCTGGGCCGCGACGATGGCCGCCTCCACGCCCTTGATCGCGACGAGTCGACCCATGCTCAGAGCTGTGAACTCCGTCAGTCCGAGCTCGCGTCGCGCGCGTTCGCGATCGGGCGCCGGCGCGGGACTGGCCACGCCCATGGGCGAGACGGACGAGCGCCGAGCGACGGAACCGCGCGACGATTCTCCGAGCAGCCGCGTGAAGCGCCGCCGTAGGTCCTCCGAGACGAAGAGCAGGCGCTCGGATCCGTCGGCCACGCGTCGCGCCAGGCTCGCGCCGAGGGGCAGACGCTCGAGGGCGTGTACGTCGGCCGAGTGCAGCACGGCGAGGTGCGGCGGGCGCTCGGGCAAGGCGGCGGCGATCAATCCGCAGGGCAGGGCCCAATGGGAGACCACGGCGTCCCAGCGCGCGGCGCGGGCGCGGGCGGCGAGGGTCATGGCGACGGGCAGACTTACCAGCCCGGGCCAGGCCAGCAGGTCGTGCGCGAGGTTGTCGGGCACCCCGGCGGCGTAGAACGTCCGGGCAAGCGGGCGCGGCCAGGCGTAGCGCACGAAGGAGACGTCCACGCCCTCGAAGCGCGGCGCATCCCCCGGCGTCCGTGGCTGCGGCGCCAGCACCTCCACGTCATGGCCCGCGGCGACCAGGCTCTGGGCGAAGCCGAGCACGAAGGCTCCCGCGTGATCGCCAGCGTAGCGAGGGAAGCTCGTGCTGATCAGGCCGACGCGCACGCCCGCTCCGCGTCCTTGGCGACGGGCCGAGGAAGACGCCTCAGCGCGACGCGGCCCAGCACGTAGGGCACGACGAAGAGGGCGTGACGCCAGCCGATTCCGCTCTCCTCACCGGCGTAGACGGGACGGACGGGGACGTCGACGACGCGGGCTCCGGCCAGGGCCATGCGCCCGATCACGTCGTTGGGGTAGCCGTAGCGTGCCCAGAAGCCGTGCTCGAGCAGCACGCCCGAGGCTCGTCGCGCGAGCGCCGTGTAGCCGCATTGGGAGTCCTGAACGCGTACGCCCGTGGCCCGGCGCGTCAAGGCGCTGAGCGCGTGGTTGCCCAGGAAGCGGCTCATGGGCATGCGGTTCACGGCGCCCGGCCAGGAGAGCCTGTCGCCCTTGGCGTAGTCGGCTTCGCCCTTCATCAAGGGCGCGAGCAGCGCCGGCAGATCCCGCGGATCCATCTGTCCATCCCCGGCCATCACGACCACGTGATCCGCGCCTTCCCCGAAGGCCGCACGGTAGCCCGTCAGGATCGCGGCGCCGACGCCCAGGTTCTCGCGGTGGCGGTGGACGCGCAGGCGTGCGTCGCCCACGGCAAGCGCCGCGCTCGACGTCTCGTCGTCGCTCGCGTCGTCGACCAGGTGGATGGCTCGGACGAAGCTCGGGATGGAGCGCAAGGTGGGGCCCACGAGCCGCGCCTCATTGTGCGCGGGGATCACGACATCGACGCGGTGGTCAGCGAACACTGCGCTGAGGCCTAGCAAAGGTCCCCGGTTGTGGACAAGTGGATCGCACTGGACTGGGGAGGACAGGGGAGGTCTGGGCTACTCGACCGTGACGGTCTTCGCGAGGTTGCGCGGCTGGTCCACGTCCGTGCCCTTGAAGTCGGCGACGTAGTAGGCGTAGAGCTGCAGCGGCAGCACGGTCAGGAGCGGGTAGAGGGGCTCGGGCACCGCCGGCACCTCGATCAAGTCGTCCGCCACCGCTCGCAGCGTGTCGTCGCCCTCGGTCACCACGGCCACGACCTGCGCCTCGCGCGCTCTGGCCTCCTCGAGGTTGCCGACCGAGCGCTCGAAGGAGCTGTCCCGCGGCGCCAGCACGAAGACCGGCATGTGTCCGTCGATCAGCGCGATGGGGCCGTGCTTCATCTCTCCGGCGGCGTAGCCCTCCGCGTGCACGTAGGAGATCTCCTTCAGCTTCAGCGCGCCCTCGAGCGCGATGGGGAAGCCCAGACCGCGGCCGAGGAAGAGCGCGTCGCGGGCCTCCACGTGATGACGCGCGATGTTCGCCACCAGCTGTCGCGTACCCGTGAGCACGTGCTCCATCTGCTGCGGAAGGTGCGCCAGGGCCTCCACCAATTCAGCGGCGCGCTCCTTGGGTAGCGTGTCGCGTCGACGCCCGAGCCAGATGGCGAGCATCAGCACGTTGGCGAGCTGCGTGGTGAAGCACTTGGTGGACGCGACGCCGATCTCGGGGCCCGCGTGGGTGTAGAACGTGGCGTCGGCCAGGCGGGGGATCGCGCTGCCGATCACGTTGGCGATGGCCAGCAGCTTGGCGCCGGCGAGCTTCGCCTCACGCGCCGCCATCAGCGTGTCGAGCGTCTCGCCCGATTGGCTGACGGCGACCACCAGATCCCCTTCGCCGATCACGGCGCCGCGCCCGCGGAACTCGCTTGCCAGCTCCACCACCGTGGGCACGCGGGCCAGGGACTCGATGTAGTAGCGCCCGGCCAGCGCCGCGTGATGACTGGTGCCGCAGGCCAGGAGGACCACCCGCTTGATCGCGCGCGCGTCCTCGTCGCTCAGGCCGATCTCGCTGGTTTGAATGTCGCCCGCCTTGCGATCCAGGCGGCCCCTCAAGGTGTCCTCGATCGCCCGCGGCTGCTCGAAGATCTCCTTCAACATGAAGTGCTTGTAGCCGGCCTTCTCGGCCATCACGGGCGACCAATCGATGGTTACGGCGTCGCGCTCCACGGGCGTGCCGTCGAGCGTCATCAGGCGCACGGCGTCGGCCTGGAGCACGGCCATCTCGCCGTCCTCGAGGAAGATCATGCGGCGCGTGTAGGGCAAGAGCGCGGGGATGTCGCTGGCGCAGAACATCTCGCCTTCGCCCAGGCCGAGCACCAGGGGCGACGAGTTCTTGGCCACGACCACGCGGCCGGGTTCGCGATCCGAGAGCACGGCAATGGCGTAGGCGCCTTCGAGTTTGCCGAGCGCGCGCCGCACGCTCGTCTCGAGGTCGACGCCCTCCACGCCCTCCTCGGCGATCATGTGGGCCACGAGCTCGGTGTCGGTGTCGCTCGCGATATTGGCGCCGCGAGCGGTCAGCGCCTTCCGCAGCGCCAGGTGGTTCTCGATGATGCCGTTGTGGACGACCGCGATGTGGCCCGCCACGTGCGGGTGGGCGTTCACCTCCGAGGGCCGCCCATGGGTCGCCCAACGCGTGTGCCCGACGCCGACGTGACCGTGCACGGCCTCGGCCTCGAGCGAGCGCTCGAGCTCGCGCAGCTTGCCCACCGCGCGTCGCACCTCGATGCGCCCGGACGGCGCGTGGACGGCGACACCGGCCGAGTCGTAGCCCCGGTACTCGAGCCGCCTCAGTCCATCCACCAAGACGCGCACGGCGTCTTGCTCACCTACGTAACCGACGATGCCGCACATGGGTCTACTCTCCGCGTTGGGGAAGTCCGAGCCGTTGGATGCTCGGCACCGCCGCCCGGTTCACTCGCTCGCTGGCGTGCTCGCTGGGGCGCTTGGCTGTGCAGTCGCTGGCGTGCTGCCCGGCGCGGCGGCTTCGAGATGCGACTTCACGACGCCGTTCTCGTCCACCACCGTGACGGGACCCCAGGCGCGCAGGCTCTCGGCGATGTCGGTGGCGCTGCCGACCACCACGACCAGCGCCTGCTCGGGATGGATGTGCGCGCGCGCGGCCCGCAGCGCTTCGGCCGAGTCGACCTCGGCGATGTGGGTGCGGTAGGTGTCCCAGTAGTCGTCCGGCAGGCCGAAGACCCTGAGGTCGCCGACCATCTGGGCGATCTTGCCGGCGGTGTCGATGGAGAGCGGGAACGAGTCCGAGAGGTAGCGCTCGGCGTCGTGGATCTCGTCGCCAGGTGCGGGCTCCGTGACCATGCG
>JAACVI010000103.1 GCA_009992505.1 Myxococcales bacterium | reverse complement strand
GCTCCGCATTCCTTCATGACGCAGCCGTCCCCCTCCACGCTTCGCCTTCGCGTGCACGCCTTGCTGTGGCGCCTCGCCTCCGGCGTCGGGGTCGGTGGCGTCGCGACCCTGGTCGATCTCGGGACGCTCACGCTCCTGGTCGAGCTCGTGCACCTGACGCCGACGCAAGCCAACCTGCCCGCGCTCGCTGCCGGCGCGCTGGTGCAATTCCTGGGCTGCCGTCGGCTCGTCTTCCGCGCCCGTGACGGCTCCATCGCGCGTCAGTTCGCGGCCTTCGCCGGCGTCGAGCTGTTGACGCTCACGTTCAACGCCCTGCTCTTCCAGGTCCTCGTCACCGCCACCTTGCCCTACGTCGTCGCGCGCCTGCTCGCGACCTTCGGCGTCTTCTGCCTCTTCAGCTTCCCCGCCTGGCATTGGGTCTTCCGCGAGCGAGCCTCGGCGACCTGATCAAGGGGTGGGAGCCGTCGGGCTCACCGGCGCCATGTTGCCCGGAGCTGGCGTTGGCGCAGCCGGCGCGGCGTTCGCGGCGGCTTGGGCAGCCTGGGCATCGCTGCGGCGACCGAGCGCCGTCAGGGCCCGGGCGCGGGCGTGCTGAATGTCCGCGACCGACGTGGGGTGCGCGAGCAAGGCCGAGTCGAGCTCGTACAGAGCGTCCGCGGGGCGCTCGAGGTGGAGGTAGGCTTCGGCCAGCTCGCGGTGACTCTCGGCGCGCGCCGGATCCACGTAGCGAGCGGCCTCGCCGAAGCGCAACAGATCGGGCCAGCGCTGCTGCGCCAGGAGCAGGTCGAGCAGCTCGGCGCTGACCTCGCGCGAGTGCTCGTCGAGGTTGGCGATGCGCATCAGGATCTCGCGCCGCGCGTCGTCGTCGTGGTCCTCGCGCGCGAACTCCAGCAATCCCATCAGAGCCTCGGGGCGCTCCGGGTCGAGAGCCAGCGCCACCTCGAGGTGGGCCTTGGCGCCGGGTCGATCCTCGAGCGCCAGGGCCGTGCGTGCCGCCATCAGGCGCACGTCGTACCCGTCGTGATGCGCGGCCAGGAGCGCGTCGAGCCGCGTCTTGGCCTTGGCCGCGTCCTGCCGCGCCAGAGACGCGCGAGCCAGCACGAAGAGCGCCGTCGGTTGCCCCGCCTCGAGCGCGAGGGCGGCTTGGGCCCGCGTGACCGCGCCCTCGAGATCGCCATGCGCCATCAGCGCGGCGGCGTGCTCCGCCTGCTTCCGCGCGTCCTGGGGCGCCTGCGTGGCGGATAGGACGAACGCGTCGAGGTCGGCGAAGCGCGAGAAGTCCACGCCGAAGTCCGTGCTGCGTCGAGCGAGGCGCGCCATGGCGTCGGCGCGGAAGGCGGTGTCCACGGCGTCCACGCTCTGATGCAGCGCCTGATCGAAGACCTGCGCCGTGCTCTTGCCCTCACCCCAGAGGCGCAGCATGGCGACCAGCGCGTCGAAGCCGAAGCGCTCGCCCATGTACTTCACGATCTGGGACGAGGCGTAGTAGGCGGCGGTCATCGCCTCGCCCGAGCGCGCGTGGGTGAAGGCGTGGTTCATGTCGCTCAGGCGCGGCAGCTCCCCGCTCGCCAGCACGCGATAGAGCATGGCGTCCTGCTCACGACGCCAGCCCTTGCCCGCGAGCAGCGTCTCGTACTCGGCCAGACCCTCGGTGAACCAACGAGGCACGCGGTTGTGCGAGAGCTGGATGTGGAAGACGTGACTGAGCTCGTGCCAGGTGATCTGCCCCCAGTTGAAGGGCCCCGCCTGCGGGGAGAGCGCCGTCACCACCTTGCCGAAGCACACACCCTGCACGCCCACGTTGGGCAGACCCGCCGTGCGCACGGAGAAGTCCCCGTCGCGCGCATAGAGTTCGATGCGCACAGCACCCTCAGGGGTGAAGTGGTAGCGCTGCACCATGGAGCGGTAGGCCTGCTCCAGGAGCTGCGGCACATAGCGTTCGAGCAGGGGCCGCTCCTCTTCCTGCATGCGAAACCAGAAGGGCCCGTGCGTAAAGCTCTGGTAGTGGGGCCCGATCACGTCGTCGTACAGGTTCAGCGTGTTGTAGACGCGCACGTTGAAGTGGTCTCTGTCCCACGCCTGATGCAGCGCCCGTAGACCCTCGTCCTCGTCACCCGTGCGCAGCAGGTTGTTGCCCAGCATGGCCCAACCGCTCGCGTCCTCGGGGTCGACACGCACCGCCTCGCGCGCGAGCTGCACCTCGAAGGGGTAGCGATGCTCCCAATCCGCGAGCTCGCCCACGCGCACGAAGAAGCGCGCGTCGCCGGCGTCGAGGGCCAAGGCCGCACGCCGCGCCGCGTCGTAGCCGGCGTGGTCGTCGGCCAGGTAGCGGATGGCGCCGCGCAGGGCGGTCGCCTCGCCGGAGCTCGGATCGATGCCGAGGGCGTGATCGACGGCGTCGGTCGCGGCGGCGAGATCCATGTCGCGCACGGCGATCTCGGCGCGGATCAGCCAGGCCGCGACCAGCTTCGGGTTGGTGGCGAGGGCGCGTGCGATCAGGGTCGTGGCGGTGACGAAGTCCAGGCTCTGGTCGAGGCGGATGCGCGCCATCAGCGTGAGCGCCTCGGGATCCTCGGGGTTGTCCGCGAGGGCGAGTCGTACGCCGTCCTCGGCGTGGCCGGCGTCGTAGTGATCGAGGAAGAGCTTGGCCCACTCGAGCTGCGTCTCGACCCGGTGGGCGTCGGCGGCGGTGGATTCTCGGAAGGCGTCGTTGGCGTCTTGCGGGCTCCCGAGCAAGGCCGCGGCGCGACCGACGTAGGACAGGCCCTCGGCGTCGTGAGGGTCGACGCGCTGGTCGTTGTATTCTTCGATCAGTGACATCAGAAAAGGTCGGGCTTCGGAGTCTCGACCGCGCCGCGTCAAGAGCTGCCCGAGCAGGAGGCGCGCGCGGCGGGCCTCGGGTACGCGCGCCAAAGCGCTGAGCGCGTGCTCGGCGTCGTCCAGGCGACCTCGGGCGAGCAGCGCCTCGGCGGCCAGAGTGCGCAGCCCCGTGGCGCTCGCGGGCGCGGCGGCGGCGAGGGCGGCCACTTCGTCGTAGCGACCGGTGGCGAAGTCGAGGCGCGCTTCGAGCAGGCGAAGCTCGGACGCGTCCGCGTGACCTCGAAGCGTCGGCAGCGCGCGGGCTACGGCGGCGTAGAAGCCCTGACTCAGCGCGGTCTTCGCGCTCTCGACATCCGTGATCGTCGGCTCGGGTCGCGGTGCGGCGGCTTCCGGCTCGGCGCTCGGCAGCGCGGGCAGAGGCACGCTCTCGAGCCCCTCGGCCGACACGGGCGGCGTGGACGTCACGGGCGGCGTGGACGTCACGGGCGGCGTGACGGGCCCGGGCCCGGGCGAGGCACCGCAGGAGCAAGCGGTGAAGAGACAGGCCAAAAGGGGTAGACAGGTGAGTTTCATACGGACGCTGCTATCCTAGCGCGATGGAGCCAGGCTTCGACACCTTCCCGGATTTCTTACGCTCCGCGCTCACGCGGTATTTCCGGGCGCGGGGTTCGAGCAAGCTCGTGCTGCTCGCTCTTCTCTTCGCCAGTCGCGAGGCCTGGGGCGTCGCCCTGGGACACGCGGTGGATCCCGAGACGGGCAAGCGTGTGCTCAAGGGCGTGGGTGGCGCCGCCGCGGTGGCCCTCTTGCTGCGGGTGCTTCTCGGCGGTCCCCTGGGCCTGCTGCTCGGGGGCATCAGCGTTGCGTCCCTGGTGGCGGTGTACGTGAAGGAGGGCGCGAAGGTCGGCGACGAGGTCGTGCGTGTGCGCGCGGTGGTCACGGACTTCCGCACACGCTTCGCCGAGCTCGACGAGACCTGCAAGCGCAGCGACATGCCCGCGGACCAGCGCGAGCTGATGATGGAGGGGCTGATGTCCCGCTTCCTCGTCGCTCTGGACGAGAAGGTGGAGTCGCCCGCGCCTCGCGCCGAAAGCGTGAACGAGTTCGCCGCCCACGTGGCCGCGCGTCACGCCGAGGAGTCGGGCGAAGACTGAGGCGCCGCGGGCTCCAGGCAGGGCTGGGCCGCGGCGCCGAGCAGATGCCTGCGTCCGAAGCGTTCACGCATGCTTGGCGTCCGAAGGGAAATAAACTGATCGCCTTCCTGCGTCGAGGCGCCCCGCTCGCAAGGCGCGAGGAGCGAACATACCGGGGGTATGTGAGCGACGAGCAACGCAGCGAGCGGGGATGGATCGGCGCAGGAAGGCCAGTTTATTTCGCGCCGGATGCTTGGTTCGCCCGCCGCGAGCCCGTCACGCTCGCCTCCGCGGGCCAGACCCGTGGCGCGATGATACCCTCCCGGCGTGGCTCTCCTCATCGTGAAGGTCGGAAGTGCAGTCCCCGAGGTGGCGTGCGTCCGTGGCGACTACGACTCGTGGTTCGCCACGTTGACCGGATTCGCCGACTCCTACGGCTCCGTGGCGCCACAGGAGGGCGACGCTTTGCCCTCGCCCGAAGGTCTCGCGGGGGTGCTGATCACGGGCTCCTCCGCCATGGTCTCGGACGAGGAGGAGTGGAGCGAGCGCACGGGACGATGGCTCGTGGACGTCGTGCGCGCGGGCGTGCCGACCTTGGGCGTCTGCTACGGGCATCAGCTCTTGGCGCACGCTCTCGGTGGACGCGTGGGCATGAACCCCGCAGGTCGCGCCATCGGCACGCGCGAGGTGCGCATGATGCCCGCGGCCCACGGCGATCCCGTCTTCCACGGCGCGCCCGAGGTGCTCACCGTACAGCTCACGCACCGCGAGATCGTGCTCGAACCGCCGCCCGGCGCCGAGCGCCTGATCCGCGCGGAGCACGACGCCTACCACGGGCTACGCTTCGCCGAGCACGCCTGGGGCGTGCAGTTCCACCCGGAGATGGACACCGACTACGTGGGCGTGCTGATCCGTCAACGCGCCGACGCCATCCGCGAAGAGGGCCTCGACCCCGACGCGCTCCTGGCCGGGCTGCGCGAATCGGACGACGGCCCCGCCCTGCTCGCACGCTTCGGTGCCTTCGTGCGAGGCGAACGGAGCTAGCTCAGCCCGCGATCAACCAGGCCGCGCTGGCCAGAACAGCCGCGAAGTAGCCCAGGAAGATCACGGCCCACAGACGGCGGGCGCATCTTGGCCGGACCGACCCTACAGGATCGCAGCCGTG
>JAACVI010000102.1 GCA_009992505.1 Myxococcales bacterium | reverse complement strand
AGACCGCCTTCAGCGGCATGAGCCTGCACGGCGGCGCCGATGGGCCCGAGTCCAGCTCCGAGGCCCTCTACCAGATCCTCACCGGCGAGGGCGGTTCTTGGACCGGCAGCGGCAGCTCCTCCTACATGCTGCGGCGCTACGTGGGCGACTGCCTCGACACGGGCTATGGCGCGCCCTGTTTCCGGGACGGCGCGCTGCCCATCATCGTCCACTTCACGGACTACTGCTCGCACAACGGCCCGCCCGGTGAGAGTTCTTCCTGCTCGGACTACACGGGCTTCACGCCGGCGGCTCACACCTGGGCGCAGGCCATGAGCGAGATGACGCGGCGTGGCGCCAAGTACGTCGGCGTCAACGCCTCCAGCACGAGCTGCACCACGGTCGTCGGGCCCGACGGTCGCACGCCCTGCTACTTCATGACGCGCACGGCCGAAGAGAGCGGCTCCGTCGATCTCGACGGCACCGCCCTGGTGTACGACCTGCCCAGCGGTGGTGGCACGGGCACGATCTTCGCGGACACGGTCGTGAACGCCATCGAGACCATCGCCACGCGCGTGCCCCTCGACGTGGACACGGCGTTGCGCGATGACCCGACCGACGCCGTCGACGCCACCGCGTTCATCCGGCGCCGGCAGCCCGCGTGTCGCGCCGCTCCGCCCACGGATCCTTGCTGGACCGAGCCCGCGGGCGTCAGTCACGCGGACGCCGTGGCCGCCGTGGACGAGTCCACCTTCTTCGGCGCGATCCCTGGCACGGCCGTGAAGTTCCGCATCAGCTTCCAGAACACGGACGTGCCCGGCGAGGCCAGCGCGCAGGTCTACATCGCCTTCATCGACGTGCGCGGTGGTGGCGCGGCCGTGCTCGACACGCGCCAGGTCTTCATCGTCGTCCCCGCCAGCACGGGCGGTCCAGTCATCTGATCCCGCTTCGTCCTCACTCGATTTCCCTTCTCACTTGCCCGACCCATCCGGCCGTTCCTCGAACGGCGCCGTCCGGAGACGAGCCCATGACCCGCAACCTGCTGTTTCTCACTCTCGCCTTGTCGTTGTCCGGCCTCGGCTGTACCGCTAGCGCCCATCGCCCCAACCGCGGCGGTGACGGAGGCACGCCCGACAGCTCGACCCTCGTGCCCGGCTGCGACCGCACGCAGGACATGGACGGAGACGGCATCGCCGACGCCGTCGAGGGCAACAGCGACATCGACGGCGACGGCATCCCGAACTGGCTCGACGACGACTCCGACGGCGACGGCGTGTCCGACGCCGTCGAGCACGGCGACGCCGATCGCTGCGCGCTCATCGACACGGATGGTGACGGCACGCCCGACTGGTGGGACACGGACGGCGACAACGACGGCCTCTCCGACGGCGACGAGGTCAACGTCTACCACACGGATCCGCACAACATCGACACGGACGGCGACGGCGTCACCGACCTCGGCGAGGCGACCGGCACGCACACGGATCCGCTCGATCCGACCAGCACCATCCCGGAGACTGACTTCTTCGTGGTGTTGCCCTTCGGCGGCCCGGAGGCGATTCGCCCGCTGCGCTTCGGCACCAGCATCTCGGTGGCGGACGTCTACTTCCTGATCGACACCACTGGCTCCATGGGCACGCCCATCTCCAACGTGACGAGCTCGCTCACCAGCATCTCCACCCAGATCAGCATGCGCATCCCCGACGTGCAGATGGGCGTGGGATTCCACCGCGACTTCCCCTTCGGGGACCCAGGCTCGATCTTCGGCGGCGGCGATTACTACGGTGACTCGGGCGACCAGCCGTACAAGAACGAGCAGGACATCACGGACAGCTTGCCCTCGGTGCAGGCGGCCCTCGGTCGCCTGAGCGCGGGCGGCGGCGCCGATTTGCCCGAGTCGCAGGTCGAGGCGCTCTACCAGACGGCCACGGGCGAAGGCGGCAGCTTCAGCTACTCCGGTGGCGGCAACTTCAACCTGGCGCGCAAGAGCTGCCCGTCCATCCCGGACGAGCCCGCGCCTCGGCGTGGCTATCCCTGCTTCCGCCCCGGCGCGCTGCCGATCGTGATCTTGGTCAGCGACGTGAGCTGGCACAACGGCCCCTCGGGTGAGGACACCTATTCCGGCATCTCTCCGCCGCCGCACACGTTCGCCCAGGCCGTCACCGCCCTCAACACCATCGGCGCGCGCTTCATCGGTGTGGCCGTGGACGGCGGCGGGCGCGCCATGATGGTGCAGGTCGCGACCCAGACCGGCACCGTCGATGGAGGCGGCACGCCCCTCGTCTACGACGCGCCCGGCGGCAGCGTCTCCGACTCCATCGTCGAGGGCATCGGTGCGCTCACGGGCGGCGTGAAGCAGGACGTCACGACTCGCACGGAGAACGTCGCTGGCAACCCCGACGACTTCAACGCCACCGAGTTCATCAAGGCCATCGTGCCCATCGAGGGCTACGCGGCCGGTGTCCCCGGCGTCGGCTACGACAGCAAGGACGACATCGCCTTCTACGGCGTCGTTCCCGGCACGCAGGTCGAGTTCAACGTGCGTTTCTTCAACGACGTACGCCCGCCGGCCGCCGCGGCGCAGATCTTCCAGGCGAAGATCATCGTGGTCGGTAACGGCGTCGCGGACCTCGACTCCCGCAACGTCTACATCATCGTTCCGCCCGACGGCGGCACGATCCTGATCTGAGCCCACCCGGCCCCTTTGATTCGGTCAATAGCCGCCCCCCCAATGACCATGGGGCGCGGAGCTGCTATCTTGCGCGCGAAGAGGTGGGCGATGAAGCTGAACACACGAAACACATCTTTCCTCACGGCGCTCGCGGCCCTGCTCGCGCTCGGCGGTTGCTCCGCGGGTCACGTCGGACCGATGCGCGCGGATGGCGGCGGCATCGTCGATCCGCCGGACTCGGGCGCAGCCGGCTGTCGCGCAGGGCGGGACGCTGACATGGACGGCATCGCCGACGCCATCGAAGGCGACGCCACCGCGGACACCGACGGTGACGGCACGCCCGACTACCTCGACCTCGACTCCGATGGCGACGGCGTACCCGACGCGGATGAAGCGCGCTCGACCAACCCTTGCGCGCCCGCGGACTCCGATGGCGATGGCATCTGGGATTTCCGTGACCCAGACAGCGACAACGACGGTCTGTCGGACGAACGCGAGTCCGTGCTGGGCACGGACCCGCGGCAGGTCGACTCGGACAGTGACGGCGTCACGGACCTCGGTGAGGTCGACGGCACGGGCACGGATCCCCTCGAGTCTGGCAGCACCATTCCGCCCGGCGACTTCTTCGTCGTGCTGCCTTACAACGGCGACCGCGCGAACCGCCCACTGCGCTTCGGCACGGACATCTCCGTGGCCGACGTCTTCTTCCTGGTCGACATGACGGGCTCCATGGGGGGTGAGCGTACGAACCTGATCACGGGCCTCGTCGGCACCATCATCCCCGGCATCCAGGCCGCCATCCCCGACGTGCAGTTCGGCGCAGGCGGCATGGACGACTTCCCCACGGGTTTCTACGGCTCGGGCAACGATCTGCCCTTCTATCTGCTCCGCAGTATCGCCCCACCGAATGAGGATCTGGGCGCGTGGAGCATCTCGGCCAGCCCGACCGTCTGCCCGAGCAACGCGGCGACCAACGACATCGGCACCATCACCGGAGGTCCCAACGGCACGCCCGACATCCTCGAGGCGGTTCAGGGTCTGCCCTGTCACTATGGCGCCGATGGCCCCGAGAGCTACGTCCCCGCCATGCACGCCACGGCGACGGGCATGGGCCTGACCTGGCCCGGCGGCAGCGTTCCCGACCACACCTGCCCGTCGATTCCGGACGAGGCGGGCGTGCGCCGCGGCTACCCCTGCTTCCGCCCGGGCGCGCTGCCGATCATCCTGCTCTTCGGCGACTACAACTTCCACAACGGCCCCGGAGGTCACGACGCCTATTCGTTCACCGCGCCCAGCTACGACGCCACCGTGGCCGCGCTCACGGGCATCGGCGCGCGCGTGATCGGTGTCTTCAGCGGCAGCGGTTCGTTGCGCACCGACTACGAGACCGTCGCCCGCGACACGGGCACGGTGGACGGCTCCGGCAGCCCGCTCGTCTTCGACATCAGCGGCGACGGCTCCGGTCTGAGCACGGCGGTCGTGGACGCCGTCGCCCAGCTCGTGGGCGGCACGCCGCAGGACGTGAACACGCGCACGGAGAACGTACCCGGCAACCCGGACGAGTTCGACGCCACGCTCTTCATCAAGAGCATCGTGCCCGCCGAGGGCTACCGCGAGGGCGTCCCCGGCGCGGGCTACGCCAGCAAGGACGACACCACCTTCTATGGCGTCATCCCCGGCACGCAGGTCGAGTTCAACATCGACTTCTGGAACGACGTTCGACCGCCCGCGGCGACCGCGCAGATCTTCCAGGCGAAGATCATCGTGGTCGGCAACGGCGTCGCGGATCTCGATTCACGCAATGTGTACATCGTGGTCCCGCCCGAAGGCGGCATCATCTTCATCTGACGGGTCCGTGGGTCCAGCCGGGGCCGCTGAGCCGCTTTCCTCCTCGCCGCCTCGGTCGCGGTACGGGTGTCCCGCTCGGTCGGCGGCTGCGGGGGCGCTGGCTCATCGACCCCGTCTGAACCCACGGACCTCTGGTTCGGCAGCGGTCTGTTTTTGGCTGCGGGCGCGAGGGCGAGCGCGCCTGGAGCCAGCCATCCCTTCGTACCGCTCCGTCCGCGTACGTCCTCGCCGCCTCGGTCGCGCTACGGGTGTACCGCTCCGTCCGCGTACGTCCTCGCCGCCTCGGTCGCGGTACGGGTGCACCGCTCGGTCGGCGGCTGCGGGGGCGCTGGCTCATCGACCCCGTCTGAACCCACGGACCTCTGGTTCGGCAGCGGTCTGCACGGCTGCGGGTGCAGCAGGCGCTGCTCCCCAGGTGTGCCGCGTAGTCGTCTGGCCGAGCATCTGCTATGGGGGGCGCATGTCCACGCTGAAGCTCGCCTCACGCCTCGATGTCATCAAACCCTCCGCCACGATCGCGGTCGCTCAGAAGGCGCGCGAGCTGAGCGCAGCGGGCAAGGACGTGCTGTCGTTCTCGCTCGGAGAGCCTGATTTTCCCACGCCCGAGTCGATCTGCGAGGCTGCCCACGCGGCGATTCGGGCCGGCGCGACCCACTACACGACCGCGCGCGGTGTGCAGGAGCTGAGGGAGGTGATCGTCGAGACCTCGGCCAAGCGGCGCGGCGGCGTTCGCCATCGCCCCGAGGAGGTGGTGGTCACGGTCGGCGCCAAGCACGCGCTCTTCAACCTCGCCCTCGCCCTCTACGGACCGGGCGATGAGGTGATCATCCCGGCGCCCTACTGGGTGAGCTACCCGGAGCAAGTGCGCCTCGTCGGCGCGACGGCCGTGATCGCCGAGACGACGGAAGAGCAGGGCTTTCGCCTGCAGCCCGAGACGCTGCGCGCGGCCATCACCGATCGCACGCGCGCCCTCATCCTGTGCACGCCCAGCAACCCCACGGGATCGGCCTACGACGCCGATTCCCTGAAGGCTCTGCTCGAGGTCTGCGCCGAGCACGACTTCTGGATCATCGTGGACGAGATCTACGGCGAGCTCATCTACGGCGGCTTCGAGAACAGGTCGGCGCTGGAGCTCGCGCCCGAGCTCAAGGATCGCATGGTCGTGGTCGACGGCGTCTCCAAGACCTACGCCATGACCGGCTGGCGCATCGGTTGGCTCTTGGCGCCGACCCAGGTGGCCAACGCCTGCGACACCCTCCAGAGCCAGTCCACCTCGAACCCCACCGCTGTCGCCCAGTACGCGGCGCTGGCAGCGCTGACGGGTCCGCAAGAGCCCGTGGTCGAGATGTGCGCGGCCTTCGAGCGGCGAAGGGATCTCATCATCGGCCGCATCAACGCCATCGACGGACTCCACGCGCGCATGCCGGAAGGTGCCTTCTACGCCTTCGTGGACGCCCGCGCGCTCGTGGGACGACACGCCGCAGGAAAGCGCATCGAGAGCGATGTCGACCTGGCGGGCTATCTGCTGGACGAGGCGTGCTGCGCGCTCGTGCCCGGGACCGCCTTTGGAGCGCCCGGCTACCTGCGCATGAGCTACGCGACCAGCGAAGACCAGATCGAGACAGGCATGGCGCGCATCGCCGCGGCCGTGGCCAAGCTCAGCTGAGTATCCGCCGGGAAATAAACTGGCCTTCCTACGCCGATCCATCCCCGCTCGCTGCGTTGCTCGTCGCTCACATACCCCCGGTATGCTCGCTCCT
>JAACVI010000587.1 GCA_009992505.1 Myxococcales bacterium | reverse complement strand
GCACGCTCGTGCCGTGACCGTCGACGAAGGCCTCCGCCGTGCGCCAGATCCACTGAGACGCGTTGACGAGCACGGGCACGCTGTGGCTGACGATGGCTTCGCCGTAGTCGCGCTCCGATCCTGGCGCGTCGTCCTCGCCGTGCACGCGGCCCAGGGCCGTCTGTGTGCGCACCTGCCCGAGGTTGTCGACAGCGTCGACAGTGCTGCGCATCAGCGCGTAGCGCGGTGAGCGGATGAAGAAGGGCTGGGTCTCCTCCGCTCCGGAGACGACGCTGCCCCCGCTCACCTCGTCGAAGGCCACCCAGGGGTAGCTCGAGGCCACAGGCGTAGCGAAGCCGCCGACCTCGGCCGTGTCGTAGCTGTAGGCATCGGTGCGGCCCACGTAGCCGTACCCGATGGCGCGACCGTCGAGGCCCGTGGCGAGCTTGCGCACGCGCACCTCGGCCAGGGTCGTGCTGAGCGTGACGCCCGCGCCGTCGAAGCTTTCGCTGCGCCACTGCCGGCCCTTGAGCGCCTCGCGCGGATTGTCCGCCAGACGGTCCGAGGCCATCGACGTTGGCCGACGTCCCTGATGGAAGTAGGTCCGCGTGTACTGCGAGGGCTGGTACCGAGCCGCGTCGTCGTCACCCACGTTGATCGCGTCCGCCGCGCCGAAGCCGCGGAATTCCTGCTCGATGCCCTCGTAGTATCCGTCGTGGTAGGCGAAGCGCGTCTCCAGGACGTTGTCTATGTTGCCGCCGCCCAGCTCGCCGAAGTGGTCGTTGGTGGTGACGCTGCGCACCACCGTGCTGACCATCGGGCTGCCGCCGCTCAGGT
>JAACVI010000101.1 GCA_009992505.1 Myxococcales bacterium | reverse complement strand
ACGTAGCCGGGGCGCTCCGCTTCGTTTTGCCAAGCGGCTTCGGATGCGTAATTCGGGCGCTGGCTGCGAACGATGTAGTCCGCGCCGACCTGCTCCTCGAGCAGTCGCTGCGGATTGGGCGTGACCTTCCGGTAGCCGGTGACCGAGTCCGGCGTCGGAAACGAGGTGATGACGTACGGGCTGCCGCGTTCGAGATCCCAGAAGTAGTGCAGGTTGCCGTTGGAAAGAATGACAAAGCGGCAGTTCTGCGACTTGGCGTATTTGCGCGCCTGCTCTTTGCCGATCAATGGATTTGTATCTTCCGACTTGGCTTCGAGCACGACCAAGGGGAAGCCTGCCTGGTCGAGCAGTAGGAAGTCGATAAACCCCTTGCTGGATTCCTCGAAGTTTGCGCCCAGCGCATCGATGACCGCCTTGGTCAGCTTGACATTGGGTTCGAGAACGATGTTGGCCTTGCCCGTGGCCTGGTCCCAAAATCGCCAGTCGGCCGCTTCGAGCAGCTTGTTGATCTTGATGCGTGCTTGGGCTTCTTTGGCGGCCATGCCGTCCTCTCCGTCTTGTTGTTAGCCAGCCTCGCGACGCCTCCGCCCCCCGTCGAGAGCTCGTGGTAGACGCGGCCGTTCAGCAGGTCAGGCAGGGGAGTGGTGTCCCCTCCGAGCCGGACGGCAAAGATTTGAAGCCCGCTATTCTCACGAGCGATGGCCTGGCTCAGGTCGTCCTGCACCCAGTTCGAGTCGTTTGCCCCGGCCGACACGAGGTCGAGGTAGACGTCGGATTCCGCGATCGCCTTGAACAATCCGGGCCGAAGGAGCGCACCGGCCGGGAGTTGCTGCTCGTCGAGCCACGCGGGAAGCCCGCACCGTGCAAGTGCCTCGACGATCCGTCGAGCGATCGGTTTCTCGTTCCACGAGTGCGACAGGAAGATCATGGTGATGGTTGGGAGCGTTCAGTCAAGGATGTGACTGCACCGAACCCTACCGCACGCGACCCCGCCCCGCCACCGAGAATCGACACACGACCGAGGCTCTCGCGCGAGGAGGCTCTGCCTTTACTCGAAGTCCGTATTTCGAGCCAAAGCTCGCAAACGAGCATGATCCGGCCGGGCATTCTTGTGCACAACATGACCAACATCCCTGCTATCGCCCCAGTCATTGCGCTTCCTGAAGGCCTGACAACCGGCCCTTTGGCCACCATTGGATCCCATGGGCGGTGCACGGCCCAACTAAGCCACCCGGGTCCAGGGGCGCCAGAAAAGCTCTAGATAGAGTACGGCATCCGGCGAGGGCATCGCATTCGGAACGAGCATGAACTGTCAGTGAATGGACGGTACCGGCTCGCTGAGCACGAACTACTCGAGAGCCCAGAAGGCGACCGGTACTAGACCATCGAAAATGCAACGAGGATCGACTGACTGTACGGTGAGTCGGTAGCGATCTTTCCGATTGGATTAGATCTCCGGAGCCCGCGTGGATTCAAAGTGGCGGGCAGGACCACGGCACATCACCGCGCGGAGGCACACTCACGCAGAGACGCGCCCGCTTCGGCGACGAAGGCTTCGAGATTCTTCTTGGAGCGCCGTCGCTCGTCAGCTGACAACTCCGCGCGCCACGCCGTCAGGTATTTGTCGTGCGCGTCGGCGCCCTGCGCGGCCGCGATCATGGCCTCGATTTCGGCGATGGTGGGCTCGAGTTCGTTCGGCTCGAGACGAAGTGCAGCAGCATCGCTGGGTGTTCCGCGATGTGTGGGAGATGGTGCGTCAGTCGCGATCGTCGCTCGCGGCTCCGCGCAAGCGCTGGCCCCCCACGGCGAGAGGGTCGCGGCTGGCGTCCACCATCCCCGCCGCCGGGACTGCTATGGATCGTGCATGATCCGTCCACCTCCGCCTCCCGGAGCGTGTGAGATCCCGCATGAACAGGCATGACGCAGCGCGGCAATAAGCGAGAAATTCCGGTAGGTTGACCTGGGGGCGGAGTTGACACTGGTCATCCAGGCCCCTAGCTTTCGCCTGCTTCGCGCATCGCCGACTATCCCTGGGCGGCGACGACTTCGAGCGACCCAACTGCCCCATGACTTTGCCCCCACGCAAGCCGGACTGGCTCCGGATTCGTCTCCCCTCCGGTGAGCGCCAAGAGCGCATGAACTCGATGCGTGCGCGCATGCGCAGCCGCGATCTTCATACGGTGTGCGAGGAGGCGGGTTGTCCGAACCTCTTCGAGTGCTGGGGTGAGGGCACGGCGACGATCATGATCCTGGGCGAGACCTGCACGCGCGCGTGCAAGTTCTGCTCGGTGCACACGGGCGATCCGGGCGGTCTGGTGGATCCCCGCGAGCCCGAGTCGACGGCCACCGCCCTGGCCGACATGGGCCTGGCGTACGTGGTGCTGACCATGGTGGACAGAGACGATCTGCTCGATGGCGGCGCCGCGCACGTGGCCCAGACGATCCGCCGCATCAAGCATCACTCGCCGAGTCTGCTGGTCGAGACCTTGGTCGGCGACTTCGCCGGCGTGATGCGCGACGTGCGCAAGCTGGTGAAGGACGGACGCCCCGACGTCTTCGCGCACAACGCGGAGGTCGTGCCGCGGCTTCAGCTCAGCGTGCGCGACAGGCGCTGTTCGTGGGAGCGCTCCACAGACGTGCTGCGCGAGGCCAAGCAGGCCGGCGCGCGCGTGACCAAGTCCTCCTTGATGCTCGGCGTGGGCGAGACCCAGGACGAGGTGATCGAGGCGATGCAGCTGCTGCGTGAGGCGGACGTGAACGTGCTCACCCTCGGTCAGTACCTGCGGCCGACGGCCAAGCACCACGCCGTCGAGCGCTATGTGCCGCCCGCCGAATTCGACGCCTACCGAGACGCGGGGCTCGAGATGGGGTACTCCTTCGTGGCCTCCGGGCCGTTGGTCCGCAGCAGCTATCGCGCCGCCGAGGCGTTCTTGCATGGTGTGCTCGGTGGCCAGGGCGCCGACCTCAGCCGTGAGCAGGGCGTCGATAGCTTTGGCAAGAAGACGAAAACAGTTCTCGAGGTGATTCAGTGATGCAGCTTCAACAGGTCGTCCCCATCCGCACGCCGGAGTCCTCCTACGAGGACGACATCTTCACGGTCCTCGACGCGGACGGGAACGCGAAAGCTGCCACGGATCCGAAGCTCCCCAAGGAGCTCGTGGTTCGCATGTACCGCGCCATGCTGCGCACGCGCGTGATCGACGAGCGGCTGATCAAGCTGCAGCGTCAGGGGCGCATCGGCTTCCACATCGGCTCGCTGGGCGAGGAGGCGTGCATCATCGCGTCGGCCGCCGCGCTGCGCGACGAAGACTGGATCCTGCCCTGCTACCGCGAGTTCGGTGCGCTGCTCTGGCGCGGCATGCCGCTCCAGACCTACGTGGACAACATGTACGGCAACTCCGGCGATCCCGTGCAGGGCCGTCAGATGCCCGATCACTACACGGCGCGTCACCTCAAGTTCGGCTCCGTCAGCTCGCCCATCGGCACGCAGATGACCCAGGCGGTCGGCCTGGGCAAGGCCGCGCAGATGAAGGGCAAGGACGAGGTCGTCGGCGTCTACTTCGGCGAGGGCGCGACCAGCAGCAACGACTTCCACACCGGCTTGAACTTCGCCGGCGTGATGAAGGCGCCCGTGATCTTCCTCTGTCGCAACAACCGCTGGGCCATCTCCGTGCCCTCGGAGAAGCAGACCGCGTCCCACACCTTCGCCGACAAGGCCATCGCCTACGGCATGCCCGGCGTGCGCTGCGACGGCAACGATCCCCTCGCCACCTACAAGACGGTGCGTGACGCGGTCGAGCGCGCGAGCCGCGGCGAAGGCCCGACCCTGATCGAGATGCTCACCTATCGCATGGGCGGGCACTCCACCTCGGACGATCCCCGCGCCTACCGCGCCGAGGGTGAAGTCGACGGCTGGCGGCGCATGGATCCGCTGCACCGCACGCGCCTGCACCTCGAGAAGATAGGCGCCTGGGACGCAGCCCAGGAAGACGCCTACGAGACCGAGGTGAAGACCGCGCTCGAGGCCTGCATCCAGGCCGCCGAGAAGACGGCCCCGCCCGCGCTCGAGACGCTCTTCGATGGCGTGTACGAGGAGAAGCCTTGGCATCTCCAGGAGCAGCAGGCGGAGCTGTTCGCG
>JAACVI010000100.1 GCA_009992505.1 Myxococcales bacterium | reverse complement strand
CCAGGATCGTGACGCCGGTCTGGGCTGATGCCGCCGCCGGGGCCGATACGATCCCAAAGAACGCCGCTACGAGAGCCAGAAAAATGCCGTGCTTGACCATGCGATCTCCTCGGCGCGCACTCTATCGCCCCTTGGCCCTCGGCGGCAACAACAGCTCGCGGGCCCTGCCCTCTCAGTCGCTGCGCACGTCGAGCTCGATGGTGTAGCGACGCTCGCCCTCGAGGGAGATCGCGGAGAGTTCGAGCACCCCGAGCTCGGTGACGCGGGCGCTAAGGCGCACGGGCACGACATCGCCGGGCGAGGCCCCGTCCGCGGGCAGGGTCGCCTCGATGGCGCCGAGCTCCGACAGCTCCTCGTCGGTCCAGCGCTCGAGCACGCTGCCCGAGACGTCCTCGCGGCGCACGGACGAGCCGAAGAAGCGGAAGCGCACGCTCTCCCCCACCACCAGGCCGAGCTGCTGCGGGGGCTCGTCGGCCGTCATACCCTCCTCGAGGCCAAAGGGCGCCACGCACAGGGCGCGCACCGGTGGATCCACACCCGGGATGGCGGGCATCGCCTGTTCCACGCCCACGTAATAGGCCTGGGCCGTGCCGCCGCGAATGCGCACCCCGCCGCCACGCTTCACGTAGCCGTAGTAGGCCGCGCCGCGGGCGACCGCGTGGTCCAGATCCGCGCCCTCGAGCACACGTAGAGGCGGCGCCCCGTCGGCCTCGAGCCAGGTGTCGAGCAGGTCACGGAGCCGATCCATCAGGCCGGGAGCCTTGAACACACCGCCGTTGAAGAGCACGGCCGTCGGGTGCAGGAACGTGCCGCGCGCCGACTCGAAGCCGGGCAGCTCCGCGGTCGCGTCGAGCTGGCGATGCAGGAAGGCCGCCACGTGACGGGTGATGGCGGCGTCGCGCGCGTAGGGCAGGCCGAGCTCCGTCAGCGCGCCCCGCTCCTGATGCCGAGGTCGACTGTCGACGGGGACCACGGGGAAGAAGCCGTCGAAGATCACGCGATCGAGCAGCTGACGGCGCAGTGTGGCGCGCAGCGTGCCACCGATCAGGTGTCGGCCGCGGCTGGGGATGGCCAGCGGGTAATCAGACTCGGCGGCGCCCGAGAGCAGCGCCTCCTTGCCCGCGCGACAACCGTGGGCGAGCGCGCGCAGCTGCCACGGATCGAGCATCTTGCCCTCCGCCCGGAGCTCGGCGCCGACCGCATGGGCCAGGGCGAGGTCCATGTTGTCGCCGCCCAAGAGGATGTGCTCGCCCACGGCCACCCGCGAGAGAGCGAGGCGGCCCTCCTCCTCGAGCACGGCGATCAGCGACAGATCCGTGGTGCCGCCGCCGACGTCGACCACCAGGATGAGATCCCCTGGCGTGAGCTGGCTGCGGAAGTCCGGCGTGCGCGCGATCCAGGCATAGAGCGCGGCCTGGGGCTCCTCGAGCAGGGTCGCGCCGGGCATGCCCGCCAGCACGGCGGCCTGGGCCGTGAGCTCCCGCGCCGCGGGATCGAAGGAGGCCGGGACGGTGATCACCAGCTCCTGGTCGCTCAGCTTCGTGCCTGGATGCGCCGCGTCCCAGGCCTGGCCGAGATGGGCGAGGTAGGCGGCGCTGGCCTCCAGAGGAGAGATGCGCGCCACGTCCTCGCTGGCGTCCACGGGCAGGATGGGCGCACGGCGATCGACCTTGGGATGGCAGAGCCAGCTCTTGGCGCTGGAGACCAGTCGCGTGGGGGTCTTGGCACCCAGGTCGCGCGCGAGCCCACCGAGGAGCAGGGGCGGGTTGGCGTTCCACGGCAGCGCGAGGGAGCCGGCGGGGAACTCCCGCTCGTGGGGGATGTAGGCGAAGGAGGGCAGCAGCGCGCGCGCCTCGACCTGGAAGGGCGCGACGCTCTGGGGCACCGAGAACATCTGCTGCGCGACCTCTTCACCCTCGCTCAGATCGAGCTCGATCTCCGACAGGGCGGAGTGGGTGGTGCCGAGATCCACGCCGATGGCGTAGCTGGGGCTGCTCAAAGCTCTACCTCCGCGGGCGCGACCACGCGGGCGTCGTGGCCCTCGGCGAGCTTGGGCAGGTGGGCCGCGGCGACGCGCCAGCCGGCGTGGGAGAGCGTGCCGCGGAAGGGTGGCTGTCCCCGGACGTCGCCGACGATGCGGACGGCGTGGGCGTCGTAGTCGGCCTCGAGCTCGATCTCGCTGCCCTCCTCCTCGCTGCGAATGGGCACGAGGTCGAAGAGCTCCGCCACAGCCAGCTTGGCACCATCGTGCACGACGCGGGCCGCGGCGCCGATGTCCGCGTCCGAGAAGCTCGAGACGTCCTCGCCCAGGAAATCGAGGAAGCGCCCCTTGCGCTGCAGGGCCGCCAACAGCTGCATGGCCGCGTCCGCGTCCGCCTCGCGCAGGGGCACGGGTTCGGGCTCGGGTTCCGGGGCGGGCAGGCGCAGATCGCGCACACCGGCCGCGAAATCCGCGTCGAAGAGCGTGCGGAAGAAGGCGGCGAAGGCCAGCGAGAAGCGGACGAAGAACGAGGGTCGCGAGGCGCTCATGGCCGCGCTCTAGCACACGCGCTCCCCGCGCCCCAGGGACCGCCGAAGCGGAGGACGACCGGGCCAGGTCCAACCCGCCGGTTGGCGCGTGAGGGAGGGCGCTGTTAGGTCACGGGATGGTACGCATCCCCCCCATCGCCGCGAGACCCGTACTCGCCATGACGATCCTGAGCGCACTTTCGAGCGCTTGCGGCGGGCAGGCAGAGGCTCCGGCGGACGAGCCCACGACCTTGGAGGCCACGTCACCGACCGAGGACACCACGCCCCCGAGCGCTGGCGCCGCCGACCACGCGCCCGCTGCGGTGGCCGAGCCTCGCGTCGTACGTCTGGGGACCGGGTTCACACCGGATCCCTGGGTCCTCGAGGGTGAGGTCTTGGGCACGATCGACGCGGCGACGCTCGATGACCAATGCCACGGCTGGCTCGCTTCGGCGCCAGACATGATCTTCGACGCCGACACGGCCTTCACACAGGTCTCGCTGCTGGCCCACTCCGAGGAAGGCGACCTCTCACTGGTCGTGCAGCGCGCCGACGGCAGCTTTCGTTGTGACTCGGACAGCGAGGGACACGATCCCATGGTCTCGGGCTCCTTCGCGCCGGGCCGCCACAAGGTCTGGATCGGCGTGGCTCGAGAGGGTGCCCGGCGACACTTCCACGTCGGCCTGACCGAGCTGCCGGAGACGACGTGCGCGAGCCTGGAGACGGCAGCGCTGGCGCCCTGACCCCGGCAAAGGGGAGATCCCTTCGCGACATGGGCGTATGCTCCCAAGATGGCGAGGGAGCATGCAGAAGACCCGATCGGCGTGGCGGAGACGGCCTACGATCTGGCCGGCGAGGACCTGACGTGGCTCGGACGCGTCCTGGCGGCGGCGGCCCCGAGCCTGGATCGCGGCCTCGGCGCCTTCGCCTGCTTCTTCGAGCTGAGCGAGGACGAGGAGGTCCTCTTCCGTGACGCCGTGGACCTGGGCACGGGCCTGGCGCTGGCCTCGGTCTTCCGCCCGCTGCAGAAGCGCCTCGAGCCCTCCCTCGTGCGACGACTCTTCGTCTACGGCCCGCCGGTGGCGAGCCTGCGCGATCTGTTGGGCTGGGGCTATCTCTCGAGGGGGGAGGTGGAGCTGGGACGGGCCGCGCTGAACCAGGTGGGCTGCCGCGATCTGCTCGCCGTGCGTGTGTACGACGAGCTGCACCGCCAGGGCCTGCTCCTGATCGCCCCGCTGGACCAGGGCATGCATGCGGCGGCACATTTCGTGACGCGTTGGGAGCGCCTCTCCGGACACTTGGCGGCGGGCCTACGCCTACGGCGCATGTTCGGCGGGAAGAGTTCGGCCAACGCGGACGCCGCGCTGCGTGAAGCCGCCGCTGCGGTCGAGACCAAGAACGGACGCATGCGACGCGAGCCCCCCGAGCGCGCGATCGCCCTCTGGCGTGGGCTCGTGAGCGGCAAATGGTCCCTGGTCGACCACTTCGACCAGGCGGGTCGACGCTACATCGTCGCGCGGCGCAACGACCTGCACGTGCGTGATCCGCGCGCCCTCACGGAGCGAGAGCGACAGGTCGCGCTGCAGCTCTCGCGCGGGCACGGCAACAAGCAGATCGCCTACGCCCTCGATCTCTCCGTCCCCACCGTGGCGCATCATGTGCGGCGCGTGGCACGCAAGCTCGGCTTCGCGTCGCGCGTGGAGCTCGTGGATTTCCTCGGTCAGCTCCGCGTCCACCTGATCGACGACGAGGAGAATTGAGAAGAGTCGCCCCCACCCAAGGGCCGCGCCCGCACCGGGTCTCGTTGACCGGGAGCCCGCGATTCCCTACCCTGCGAGACAGTCCAAAGTGAGCGAAGACGCCCTACTTCAGCCGGTCGTGATGGAGGATCCCCTGTTGGGGACGGTGCTCCAGGACCGTTATCGCATCGTCCGAAAGATCGGCGAAGGCGGTATGGGCGCGGTGTACGAGGGCGAGCACACGCTGATCAAGCGACGCGTCGCGATCAAGGTGCTCCACGGACAGCTGGCCCAGAACGCCGAGATCGTCGCGCGCTTCCACAAGGAGGCGCTGGCGGCCACGTCGATCGGCAACGAACACATCGTCGAAGTCACGGACATGGGTCGCATGGCCGATGGCGCGCTCTTCATGGTGCTCGAATTCCTCGACGGTCGCGACTGGGATCAGGAGATCGAGCGCAACGGCCCGCAGCCGCTGGGCCGCGTCGTCCACATCATGGATCAGGTGTGCGAGGCGCTGACGGAGGCCCACGCCAAGGGCATCATCCACCGCGATCTCAAGCCCGAGAACGTCTACCTGATCGAGCGCGGCGGCGATCCCTACTTCGCCAAGGTGCTCGACTTCGGCATCTCGAAATTCAAGGGCCCCGAGGGCGGCGCCAACAAGAGCATGACGCAGACGGGCACGACCCTCGGCACGCCTTACTACATGGCGCCTGAGCAGGCGCAGGCCAAGAAGGACATCGACCACCGCGCGGACATCTACTCCCTGGGCGTGATGTTCTTCCAGGCGTTGACCGGGCAGTACCCCTTCGACGACGAGTCCTACCCGATGCTGGTGCTGAAGATCTGCACCTCGCCGCCGCCCCCGCTGCGCATGTATCGGCCGGATCTGCCGGAGGAGCTCGAGCTGGTGCTCGGGCGCATGCTGGCCAAGAGCCCGCTCGAGCGCTTCGAGAACTGCGAAGCCTTGCGCGGCGCGTTGGCGCCCTACCGAACGGTGTCGGCCGCGCCGGTCATGAACGCGGCGGCGCAGCCCACGGCCAGCATGGGTCAGGACCTGATGCTGGCGGCGAGCGGCATCCAGCAACGTGCTCAGGCCGAGAGCATGGCGGGCGCGCCGGCGGGCGCGGCCATGAACCCGTCCGGCGGGACCCCGATGCCGCTGGCCAACACGAACTACCAGCCCCCCGGCTCGTCGCGCATGCCGCTCTTCATCGGCGCCGGCGTGCTGACGGTGGTCGCCCTGGCCGTGGGACTGCTCTTCGCCACCGGCATGGTCGGCGCCGGCAACCAGGACGCGACCCCACCCCCCGTGGCCACGCCCACGTCCACGCCGCCCACCACGTTGACGCCGCCCACCACGCCGACCCCGACGGCGCCCACCGTACCGATCACGCCCACCACGCCCACGGGCGTGGCGACGCCCGTGGCCACGGTGACGGTCCAGATCAACACCACCCCCGAAGACGCCGAGCTCTATCTCGACGGCAACCGCATCCCGAACCCCTTCGACGGCGAGCTGCCCAGCAGCACGGACGTGAAGCGCCTCGAGGCGCGGCGCTCTGGCTACCGCACCATCGTCCAGGATCTCGTGCTGCAGTTCGCGCAACGCGTACGCCTGACCATGCATCACGGTCTGGGCACGGACGATCGCCGCAGCCAGGCGACCCGCGCGCAGACGCCGACGATCGACGCGCCCGCCATGGTGCAAGCGCCCGTGATGGTCGAGACCAGCGCGCTGGTCCCGACGCCGGTCATGATGCAGGCGCCCGTCCCCGCGCCCGCGATGGTGGAGGCGCCGGCGATGACCCAGCCCGCGGCCATGGTCGAGGTACAGGAGCCGCGCATCCACGACGAGCCGCCGCCGACCATGCACGGGCACCTGAAGCAGATCTTCTAGGGCTCGCGCCAGACCGCATCGCGCGCGGGTGATGCTCGGTTCCCGAAGGTCGGCTCTGCGCTTCGATCGCCGTGAGCGGTCTCGGGCGCCGTCCACGCATCCGGCATGGACCTACGGCCTCGGCCTCCATTATGCTTCGGCGGCGCGGGGGGAACCGCGCCAAGGGGCATGATGAAGAGAGCGCTCATAGGTCTGTTCGGACTGCTACTGGCAGCCACTCCGCGCCTGGCGATGGGCCAGGATTCGCCGGCCGACTCGGCCGCTCCGAGCGCCGACGCGGCCGCGCAGGACGGCGCCGAGATGGAGCCGCCGCCCGCGGATCCACCGGGCATGGCCGAAGCTCGCGAGCGTGTCGGGCGCGGCAGCGAGCTGTTCGAGCAGGGCAACTTCGACGCCGCGTTGGTGGAGTTCCATGCGGCCTACGATCTGATGGCCGGACACATGCGGCAGTACCTCGTGCTCTACAACATCGGACAATGCTACGAGCAGCTCTTCCGCTACGACGAGGCCATGAACTACTACCGCCGCTACCTCGAGACGGGCGGTGACGAGGCCGAGGACGCCGCCGAGGTCCGCGCGAAGGTGAGCGTGCTCGAGGGTCTGCTGGGCACGATTCACATCGCGGTCACGAGCAGCGACGCGGAGAAGCCGATCGAGAGCTACAGCGTGTGGATCGACGACCGCCAGCAAGGGACGGACGTCGACTCGGTGATGGTGCCCGGCGGAAATCACGTCGTGGAGATTCGCGCGGAGGGCTTCGTCGCCAGCCAACAGACGGTGCAGCTGCCCGCGCGCCAGGAGCGCTCGCTCGCCTTCGAGCTCGAGCCCTTGGCCGAGGAATACGCAGGCGTCTCCTCCGCCTACTTCTGGACCAGCACGGGGCTCGCCGTGGTCGCCGCGGGCGTGGGCGTGGCCTTCGGCCTATCGGCGCAGTCGAAGCACAACTCGGTGG
>JAACVI010000099.1 GCA_009992505.1 Myxococcales bacterium | reverse complement strand
CCCCGAGATCGTCCAGCATGTGGGCCGCCACGTCGTAGTCGCGTGCGTCGTCGGCGAAGCCGAGGGCGCGGTTGGCATCGACCGTGTCCATGCCCTCGTCCTGCAGCGCGTAGGCGCGGATCTTGTTGCCTAGGCCGATGCCACGACCCTCCTGGCGCAGGTAGAGCAAGACTCCGCGTTCGGCCGAGCCGACGCGCTCCAGAGCCAGATCGAGCTGCTCACGGCAGTCACAACGCAGCGAGTGCAGCGCCTCGCCCGTGAGGCATTCGCTGTGCACACGCACGAGCAAGTCCTCGGCCCCGTCCAGATCGCCGCGAAAGAGCGCCACATGCTCCAGGCCGGTCGCGAGCTCGCGGTACACGCGCACCGAGAAGAGCCCATGGGCCGTAGGCAGCTCGGCCTCGGCGTAGCACTCGAAGGGCGGCTCGGGCCTGGGGAGAGGGGACACGGTCAACTGCGGCTCCATTCGACTGCGACTCGATTCGACGCTGGGTCGCTCAAATCCCAAGGGCTGGCATTGCGGCAGGTCGACTCGGCAATGTAGTGCGGAGCGGATATGCGTCAAGCGGGCCAGCCTGCGCGGAGCGACGCTCCGTCGTAGCCGGCGGGTGTCGGAGCTGGGCCTGGGCGGCTGGTTCGAAGAAACCGGACGGAGCCCTCCGCGGTACGCTTGCGCGACTTCGGCGCGGGTTGGTTGTGCACCTACGGAGGTCCTCCGCCCTGCTCGCTCCGCGCTTCCTTCACCGATGACGACACCTGGACCGGCACGTTGCGCATGAACTTCGACGGCTCGTGTCTCGACTGCACCGCCCCGCTGCGCCTGGTCACGGGCTCAGCCTGAAACTTCGTATGTCGCCTCGTCTTCTCGCATCCATCCTGCTCCTTCTGCCCACGTTGGCCTGTGGCTCCTCCGCACCCGAGTCGCCAGCTGCCGCGGAGCCCATCGTCGTCGACCCAGCGGAGCTCGCCGTCGTCGACCCAGCGGAGCTCGCCGTCGTCGACCCAGCGGAGCTCGCCGTCGTCGACCATGTGGCCTGTTCGATTCGAGACCCGCACGGCGAACACCTCGTCGTGCGCTTCAGCAGTGCCGGTTTCCTCGGCTACAGCCCGCCTGCTCGAGGAACTTTGATCGTATTTCTCTCGTCCACGATTCAGAAGAGGTTTTCGAATGTCGACGAGCTGGGCCCCTACCTGGCGGCGTACCGACAGGCCAACCCTGGTGCCACACGGCTCTATGTGACGCGAACGAACGAAGACCGTGCAGGAGCCGCGACCGCCGCCAGGCTTGCCGCGGACGCGGGGTTCTCCCAAGTCCAGAGGTGCGATCCCTGGTTGAACCAACTGCCCCTCCACGGGTTGGCCGTGGCCACGTTCGAGACCCACGAGCTGTTCCCGGGTACAGAACTGCGCCTGGGCCTCGGCAACACCGGTGGCTTCGGGTACCGACTAGGCTACGGGAACGAAAACCCGATGACCCGCACCGCGTCCTCGTCGTGCGCACGAGTGTCAGCGGCGTCCGTCACATTTCGCAGCCTGTCTTCATCCTTCATGGCGTGAGTAGGCACGAACAAGAGCTGGTTTCTTGCTACGAACAGGGGCTCGTCGGCGATGAAGATCTGGCCGGCAATGTGCGCATCGCGTTCCGGGTCTCGGCGAGCGGGGCCGTGGCGCATGCGAGCATCGAGGACACAACCCTTGGCAACCAGGGCGTCGAGAGATGCTATTTGGAGGCCGTGCGGGGATGGACCATGCCCTCGGACGATCCGGGGCCCAGCGCCGAGGTGAGCGTGAACGGTTCCGTGATCATGGTTCCGTAGGCCGCGCTCTCGGCGTGTGGGAGTCTGGTCCGTAGCCGGATCGCGCGATCCATGCGATAGAGCGCGTGCATGAGGAGACGCATCGCCATCGTCGGGGGCGGCCCAGCGGGCAGCACCATGGCCCTCGAGTTGCTGCGCCTGGGGGTCGATCCCGGCGACATGACGATCCTGGATCGCGCGCACTTCCCGCGACCCAAGCTGTGCGGAGGCGCGATCACCTGGCGTGGCACGCGAGCGCTGACGCGCCTGGGCCTGGTGCCGGATCACAAGCTCATCACCAACGGGCTCGAGTTTCGGTCCAGCCTGGGCTCGATCCCCGTGCGCGAGCGTGGCGAGCAGTGGGTCTACGATCGCGCGAGTCTCGACCATCAGCTGCTGCGCAAGGTCGCGGCGGCGGGCGTCGAAGTGCGCGAGGGCGTGACGGTGCGCGGTCTCGTGCCCGGCGTCGGCAGCCTCGGAGTCGAGACGAGCTCGGGTGTGGAGCGCTTCGACTGGGTGATCGGCGCGGACGGAGCCCGGTCGGGGATTCGGCGCGCCGCGGAATTGCGCGGTGGCATCGTCGGCCGCCTGGTCGAGGCCGTGTACGAGGGCGGCGACGAGAGCGTCGACCCGAACACGCTGGTCTTCGACTTCGACCCCGTGCTGGAAGCCATCCCTGGCTACGCCTGGATCTTCCCCTACCCCAAGCCGGGCACGAGCGGGTTGTTCAAGCTCGGCATCATGGACGGACGCGGCCGCGTGCCGGGCGAGATCCTTAGGCGCTACACCGCGGATCTGGCGGAGCGCCACGGCTTCCGCCTAGCCGACGAGAAGATCAGCGGTTGGCCCGAGCACTACTTCGGCCCACGCGTGCAGGCCTCGCGCGAGGGTCTGCTCTTGATCGGAGAGGCCTGGGGCATCGATCCCCTGCTGGGCGAGGGCATCGCGCCGAGCTTCGCCATCTCCGAGTACGCCGCCGGCAGGCTGAAGCGCGCGCTGGATCGCGGCAGCCGCAAGGTGCGCGGCTACGAGCTCGGCTTCTTCGCCACACGCGAAGGTCAGAACCTGCTCTACCAGCATAGGCTCGCGAACATGCTGTACGACGAGGCGCCCCACCGCTGGATGCGCGTGCTCTTCAGTAGCCCGGCCCTGCTCCAGGCCGCGACCTCGGGCGACGAAGCCTACGGCCGGCTCGCGCACCTCGGCCCGCGCCTGGGCGTGGATCTGCTGCGAAGCGCGCTCAAGCAGCGTCGCCTGCCGTCGGCCAAGCCGCCGCGCGCACCCAACCCGCGCTACGCCTTCGCCTGAGCCTCGACGCGCTCCGCGAGGGCGCGATTGAAATCGGCGTAGGCGCGCTCGAGGCGGGGCTTCAGCAGCCTCCAGGGCAGGCGGAAGCCGGGACCGGTGAAGGTCTCGCCGTGGACGAGGCGCGAGCGCCCGTCTCCGAAGTCCACGATCTCGAAGGAGTGGCGACCGCTGGCGAAGAGACCGAGGGCGCGGCTTCGCGGGCCCGTCCACTCCAGCGCGCGGTTCGGCTCGAAGCGCGTGATGGTGGCGTCGATGGGCGCGGCCAGAGCGCCGAGGCGCAATCTGATGTCCACGTCTCCGGCCAGGCGGGCTTCACCGCGGATCACCGGGATCAGCGCACACCACTCTCCGTAGGCGGGCCAATCGCTCAGCACGGACCAGATGGCGTCGGGCGAGGCGTCGATCACGAGGGTGGTCTGAATTCGTGGCATGGGGAGACGCTGAAGTGCGCCTGGACCGCCGTCAAGATGGTAGTCTGGGCGCATGAGCTCCGACGCGGCTTACTCTCCGCGCCTCGACGCCGCGCTGATGCTCGCGGCCAACGCGTTTCGGCACATCCGGAGGAAGGGCTCGGGCGCGCCCTATTTGACCCATCTGCTCTCGGTGGCGGCCAGCGTGGGCGAGCACGGGGGCGACGAGGATCAGATCATCGCCGCGCTGCTGCACGACTACCTCGAGGACATCGAGGGCTCGAGCGTGACCGAGATCGAAGCCGAGTTCGGCGAGCGCGTGGCGCGCCTGGTGCTGGCGCTGAGCGACACGACCTCGCGGCCGAAGCCGGAGTGGCGCGAGCGCAAGCGACGCTACGTGCAGATTCTGGCGACCGAGCCCAGCGAGATGAAGCTGATCTGCGCGGCGGACAAGCTGCACAACGCCAGCACCATCGTGCGGGACTACGGGCTCTTGGGGGAGCGCATCTTCGAGCGCTTCAACCCGAGCCGGGCCCAGACGCTCTGGTACTACCGCGCCGTCCTCGCGGCCATCAGCCACGGCTTCGACCACGCCATCGTGAGCGAACTCTCGGCCCAGGTCTCGAGCCTGCATCGCCTGACGGGCGAGCCGCTGGGCGA
>JAACVI010000131.1 GCA_009992505.1 Myxococcales bacterium | reverse complement strand
GAACGCCGTCGACATCCTGAAGCAGAACCAGCTCGCGCTGCGCGACGACCTGACGGGGCTCTACAATACCCGCGGTCTGGAGCGCTACCTGGGGCTGGAACTGACCCGCCAAGCGCGCGCACACGAGGATGACCTCAGCGTCATCTTCCTAGACGTCGATCGCCTGAAGACGGTCAACGATCGCCTCGGGCACGGCGCGGGCAGCGAGCTCCTGCGGCGCGTCGGTCGAGCCGTGCACAAGAGCTTGGTCGAGCTCGACGCCCCGAGGACGCGGGCCTACCGCTTCGGGGGGGACGAGTTCGTGGTGATCCTGCCCAACGCGGCGCCCGAGCGGGCGGAGGCGCTGGCCGAGCAGATCCGGGCCCGCGTCGCGCTGGTAAGCGAGCATCCCATGCGTCACGGTGGCCGACTGCCGAAGGTCAGCATCTCGGTCGGTGTCGCGAGCGCGCGCACGGCGCTTCGAGAGCGCGCGAGCCAAGCGTCACGCGGCGCGCGCATGTTGGCCGCAGCGGACAAGGCGCTGTACCGGGCCAAGCGCCTGGGTCGTGACCGGGTGGTCCGCGCGACGCGTCGCGATGATACGCTGGGCCGATGAAGGTCCTCGCTCGGGTAGTGCTGATCCTATGGCTCGCGTCACCGCTCACGCGCGCTCGGGCGCAGAGCCCTGATTGGGACAGCGCGGAGTCCGACCTCTCGTCGATCCAGGCGCCCGCCGAGGGACAGGATCCCGGCGCCGTGGATCCGAACGCCGACGAGTCGGGGTCCGCGCACGAGGACAGCCACGCGGAGGCGGGCGATGACTCGGGAGACGAGCCGGCGGACGAGTCGCTCTTCGACACGGGCGATCCCGAGGGCGGTGGGCAGCTCGCGCTCTGGGCCGAGGTCGCCTTCTACGCGGGCGGCGTCGAGCGTCAGGGGGCGCAGACGGACGCCATCGCCACGTCGCCGCTGATCGGCGCGGCCTACTCCATCACCTCGCGCGCGCGGGTGTCGGCACAATGGGGCTTCACCTTCGCGAGTCACAACGCCATCGACGTCAACGGCATGCAGATCGAGTCCTCGGACGCGACCTTCCGCATGGGCAACCCGCTGCTCAGCGCCGACCTCCTCGGTCGCCACAATGCCCTGCGCTACCGCGTGGGCGTGGGCGTGGGGCTGCCCCTGGCGCGCTCCAACAACCGCACACAGGATCTCGGAGTGGGTCTCGCCATGGCCATGCGCGGCGGGTTCCACCCGTGGCTGTGGATGCCCGACCGGCTGAGCTTGGTGGGCACGGGTCGCATCGAGGGCGATCTGGGGGACAGCTTCGTGGTCGGCGGCGACGCCGCGCTGGCGATCCTGATCGGCACCGCGAGCGACGCCAACACCAACGTGGCGCTCGAGGTGGGCGGGGACGCCGAGTACCACGCCGCCGGACCGCTCTTCATCGGGCTGCGCCTGACCATGGTGCTCTACGCCGACCTCGCGCCCGGCGTGTCCGTCATCCAAGACGACAACCTGCAGTTCGCGCTCATGCCCTACGCGCGCTTCCTCTTCGGCACGTCCTTCGTCACGGCGGGCTTCGAGATCAACCTCGACCCGCCCTTCGGCAACTCCTTCTCGAGCGGAGGCGTCTGGGGTCTGCGCGTGGGCGTCGGCACCGTCCTATGAGCGAGCGCTTGCTGCCGACGCTCGCGGACGTACGCACCGCCGCGCGACGCATCGCGCCGCACGTCCACCGCACGCCCGTGATGCGGTCGCGTGCCCTCGACGCCATCGCGGGCGCGTCGCTCTACTTCAAATGCGAGAACCTCCAGCGCGTCGGGGCCTTCAAGATGCGCGGGGCGACCAACGCCATCTTCTCGCTCAGCGACGCCGACGCCTCGCGTGGCGTGGCGACCCACTCGTCGGGCAACCACGCGCAAGCAGTGGCGCTGGCGGCCAAGCTGCGCGGCATCGATGCCCACGTCGTGATGCCGGAGAACGCCCCCGCCGTGAAGCGGGCCGCGGTGGCGGGCTACGGCGCGCGCATCGTGACCTGCGTGTCGACCTTGGCCGCGCGGGAGCAGACGCTCGCGGAGGTCGTCGAGGCCACGGGAGCGACGGCCATTCACCCCTATGACGACGCGCTCGTGATCGCCGGACAGGGCACGGCGGCCTTGGAGTTCCTGGAACAAGAACCCGAGCTCGAGGTCCTGATCACCCCCTTGGGTGGAGGAGGTCTGCTCAGCGGAACCACCCTCGCCGCCAGCTCTCAGGGCTCGGCGCTGCGCGTCCTCGGCGCGGAACCTGCCGGCGCGGACGACGCCCATCGCTCGCTCACGTCAGGCGTACGCCAGCCTTGCCTGAACCCCGAGACCGTCGCCGACGGGCTCCGAACGTCGCTCGGAGAGCTTCCCTTTCGCATCTTGCGCGAGCATGAGGTGGAGGTCCGCCTGGTCGAGGAAGACGCGATCGTGGACGCCATGCGCCTGGTCTGGGAGCGCGTGAAACTAGTGATCGAACCGAGCTCCGCCGTGCCCGTGGCGACCGCCATCTTCGACCATGGCGCCGAGCTTCGGGGCGCGCGCGTGGGGATCGTGCTATCCGGCGGCAACGTCGATCTCGGAGCCCTCCTGTTTGGGAGTAGGCTAGGAACATGAGCAACTTCTACAACGACCCGCGCTTCGACGATCCGCGGACCGGCGCCGGGTCTTGGTCACCGAGCAAGCTGACGAACTTCGACAAGCTCGGCGTGGGCATCGCGCTCTTCGGGGCCATGATCGTGATCCTGCTGCGCGCGCTGGTCGTGCCCAGCGCGGTGGACATGTACACGCCCCTCGATCATTTGATGCCGGGCATCACGAAGATCGTCTATTCGCGAGGCTACGCTCTGGCGTCGGCGATGCTGATGGTCTTCCTGGCCTGGTACGGCACGCGCCAGCGCAGGCTCTTCGACAACAACACGGCGAGCGTGATCCTATTCTTGGGCATCGTCGTGGCCGTCGCCGCCAACGCGCTCCTGGTCTACGGCCTGTACGCGCCCGCCGGTGGCGCCATGGATCTGCTCGGACCGAGCTGAGCGCGTCCAGAGCTGCCAGCTGCCGTCACGCGCGCTGAGCTGCCAATCCGAGCTCGCCGCCAGGATGCTCCCCAGGCTGCCAAACGGACCGAGGAGCGCGGTGTCGGTGCCTCGGGACTGCAGCACGGAGAGCGCGTGTGCCGGCTCGATCTCGGGGTCGGCCAGCTCGAAGGCTTCGCGCACCACGTCGGCGGGATAGCAGTCGTTGCGCGAGTCGTAGAAGACGCGCACGCCGCGGCCCGAGTCGAGCCAGATCAGGCGGCCCGCCACGCCGAAATGCGTATAGACGTGGGCGCCATCGGGCACCTGCGTCGCCAGTCGAGCGAAGCTCGCGCCCCCGAGGCTCGGGTGGATCCAGTCGGCCCTCTCGAGCTCGGAGCGCTGAAGCCACCACGCCGAGGACGCCAAGAGCGACGCAGGCAGGAGCAGGAGCAGGGAGAGGCCGCGCGCCGAGGGCAAGGCCAGCCGGGCGCCGCGTCCCGCGAGCAGGGACTCGACCTCGGGCAGCAACAAGGGCGCGCCGAGCAGGATGGCGAGCATGACGTGACGCGCCTGGGCCAGACCCATCAGGCACAGCACCAGCGCGAGCGCCGCCCGCGCGCAATGTCGACGACGCGCGAGCGCATGCAACGACAGCACGAAGACGAGCGCCAGCCCCCCGAGCTCGAAGAAGGGCCAGGGGTCCTCGAGCAGCACGAAGGCCGAGCGGAACTCGCGCACGTGGGCGTGAACCAGCGCGAGGGTGGCCGAACCCCCCGTGAGGTAGCCTAGAACGAGCGCGTGCAGGTGCCAGCCGGCGGGGTTGAGCAGCGTGAAGAGCGCGGCGGCGGCGGTGGTCTTGAGACGCAGGGCGCGATCCTCGTCCGTGGCCGCGGCGGCGACGAGCAGGATCACGAGGCCGAGGGGAAAGCTGCCGTGGGCGTTGGCCCAGACCCACTCGAGCAACACGACGACGGCCGCGTGTCGCCGCTGGAAACGCGGCACGGTGACGAGGGCGAGCATGCCCACGGGGAAGAGGCGGGCGACCACCGTCGGTCGCGGGCTCGCCATCAGCGCGGCGAAGACACCCGCGGCGAAGAGCGCGACCAACAGACCCGCCAGCCGGTTGTCGGCGCGGCCCACGCTGAGCTGCAGCTGCAACGCGGCCATGGCCTGGCAGCTCGCGAGCGCCAACAGCGGCAGACCGCTGGGACCGAGGCTCTCGAGCAACCAGGCGTAGAGCGGCGAGAGCAGCCACTCGTGCATCAGCCAGGGGTGGTCGGGTGCGGTGTAGGAGAAGACGTTCGCCGACGGGACGTGTCCCGTGGCCAAGAGCTGACGGCCGGCGGCCGCGAGCCAATGGACGTCGGGATCGAAGACGCGCGACGTGGCCGCGCTCAGACATGCGATCGTCAGCGAGACACCGAGCAGGGCCAGCAGCGCGAGGCCAAGGAGGCGCCGCCGGGAGCTCAACGCGGGCTCACGACAAGAGGTCGGGCAGATCCGCCGAGTCGGCGGCATCCGCCAAGGCGTTGTCGTCGTCGCGACTCGACGGGAAGATGCGCACGGGTGCGGTCAGGCGCTGGGCGAGAATCCGCTGGTTCGTACCGCGCGTGTAGTCGCTGCCGGTCACCTCGGGACGGACGAGCACGACCGCCGACAGCTTGAGCCCGCGAGCGCGCGCCGCCTCCGTGGCCATCAACACGTCGTCGACGACTCCGGCCTGATCACGCGCGACGATCAAGAGCGGGAACCCGACCTCGAGGGCGAGGTCGGCCACGACGCGCTCGCGATCGATGGGCGTCATCAGGCCTCCGACGCCTTCGACCAAGGCGACCGGGAAGCCGCCCGTGATGCTGCGAATGCTGGAGGCGATGCGGTCGGTGTCGGCCGGCGGGGGCGCGCCCTCCAGAGTCGCCGCGTACGGCGAGAGTGGCGACGCGACGCGGTAGAAGTCGCGTCCATCGACCAGCTGCGGCTCCATGCACGTGCGCGACAGCACGAACGCGTCCTTGGGCTCGGGCGTGCACGCCATCTCGATCGGCTTCAAGGCCGCCACGCGGACGTCCTTGCGCCGGAGTGATCGCGCGATGCCGCGGATCAACCAAGTCTTGCCTTGTCCAAGACGAGTCGCGGTTACGAAGAGTCCCTGGGCCACTAGAGAACCTCTGCCACTAGAAGTGGTTGATCATGGGGACGCGCCGGATCTGTTGCGGCCCCGTTCGTTGGGGACCGGTGCGGTGCGGAGGGCGGTGCGCCGGCGGTCGCGAGGTGTGCGTACGAGGACGCGATCCGCGGCCCCCTGTGCCCGTGTCGGTGTCGAAGCTCTGGTCGAAGACGTAGTACTCGTCGGCGTCACCCAACGCGAAGGTGGAACTCGGACGCCGCGGCCTCAGCCCCGAACCTTCGTCGGTCACGATCTGGACGTGGAAGGTGGTGCCGGGAGCGGCCTCGGTCGCGAAGTGGGCCACGCCTGCCGAGTCCGTCCGCGCGGCCTCGTGACCGTCGAGATTGACCACGAGCCCCGGGCGCTGATTGGTACGCACGACGAAGCCCACGTGCCGCAGGCTCGGAGGGCACGCCAGGGTCATGGACAAGCCGGTCGAGGCGTCGGGAGAGAGACCGGTGAAGGCTCGCAGGCGCAGAGTCTGGGGCCCGGCCGGTGAGCGATATCCGTCGGGACAATGCCAGCTGATCTCGAAGGGAGTGCCCTCGGGGCCCTCGAGGATGGCCTGAACCAAGCCGGTGTCGTCGCTGGTGCCGACCGTCTGGCCGTTCGCCAGGATCTCGACACCCGCCAAGGGCTCGTCTGGGTCGGCCTCGGCGTAGAACGCGACCGCATAGCGAGGCGCGGGGGCGTCGACTCCGCAGGCCGTGACGAGCGTGAGCAGCACGAGCAGTCTGGACATCGACCTCATTGGCAGACCTCATCGCCTGCGGAACCGGGCAAGCGGCAGTAGGCGTCGATCTTGGATCGGAGGATCGTCACCATGGCGGCGAAGGCGGGGGTATCGGGATAATCCCTCGCAAGACGAAGATAGTGTGGAAGCGCGTGGATGAAGTCGTTCTGGACCAGCAGGTCCGCGGCGGCACGCTCGGCTGCGGCGCGAACGCGGTCCGCTTCCGCGCGGGCGGCGGCCTGACCTGCTTCGTCCAAAGGCTGACCGTCCGCGTCGGTGGTCGGGATCGCCGGCGGGGGCGGCGCCTCGGCCAACGCGCGCTGCCGCTGTGCGGCCTCGCGGGCACTTCGGGCCTCACGCGTGGCTCGCGCCTGCGTGCTGCGGGTGGCCGCAGCCTGGGCGACCTGAGCCTGTTGCGCTTCGAGCTGTGCCTGGGCGTCGGCCAGGGCCTGCTCGGAGGCGCGTTGGCTGAAGACGACGGTCAGTCCGACGATGGAGATGAAGAGCGTGGCCCCAGCCAGGATCAGCGTGCGCTTCGGCAGCGCCAGGAGCTTGGCCATCGGATTGGGCGCGGCATACTCGCTCGGAGGCGGTGGTGCGAAGTGTCCCGTGGGATCCTTGGTGCCCGAGCCGGGCGCAAGGCCGGCGTCGGTGGCCTGCAGATGCTCGGGAACGAAGGTCGGGCGCTCCTCCGCGAGACCGCCCGACACTCCGATGCCCGCCTGAGGGCGCGCGGCGGATCCGGAGAACTCAGGATCGGACGAGGTGTCGAGGATGCGCGTGCTCCCCGCGTCGGCGAAGTCGGACATGCCCGAGGACGTGTCGAGAATGCGTGTGCTCTCCGCAGCCATGGGCGCGGTCCGGCGCCCGAGGTTCGGCGGAGCGCTGATGGCTGGCGGCGGCGGTGCAGCCGCGCCGCCGAAGCGCGGGACGCCGCCCGGAATCGCCGTGCCTATGGGCGGGGTGGGCGCGGGAGCGCCACGAGGTGCAGCGTGACTGGGAGCGGCCTGCATGGGTTCCGCGGCTTGGCCCGGCGCCATGGGCATGCGGACCAGGCGCGTCGAGCCCACGGCGAATTCTTCGGGCTTGGAGGGGGCATCCGGGAGGCTGTGTCGACTCGGATCGAAGACCGCGGTCTTCATACCATCGTCCTCGTCCGCGAAGTCGGAGAAGTCATCCGTGGCGACGGTGGAGCTGCCGGGGTCGTCCGCGAAATCCATGGGCACGTCCGGTGCCCCGGTGAAGGACGACTCGACGCTCATGCGGCCTTGACCGAAGTCGACCTGCCCTCGGCCCACGATCTGTCGCCAGCCGTCCACCGGGGTTCCGTCGACCGTGACGGGGATGCCCCGACCCGCCGACACCCACAGGGAGACGCCATCCCAGAAGAGCTCGAAGTGCGCTGGAGAGACGCCAAAGGCCTGGACTTGCCAACCCGCCTCGGGGCCCGCGCCCACGAGAATGCGAGCTTCGGGTACGGCGCTCGAAAGATCCCAGAGACCGGCGCTCGACTGGCCCTGGACGAGCTTCACACGAGCCCATGCCAAGGTGGCGGCGTTGGGGTTTGCTCCGTTGGCGGACACGACTTTCCTCTTCAGCTTTGGGCTTGAGCAGCTTGATACATACTGGCCGGAAGCTCCAGCCCGAGGGCACGGATCATCTCGACACAGCGCGGCATACGACCGGTGGGGACGAACTCACTGATCACCGCCCCGGACTCATCGCGTCCGAGATAGTGTCGGATGAAGACATCCCCGAGTTGATAGCCTTCCCGCAAATCGTAGCCCAATACCTCGGTGATGTGGGTGACGCAGCGCGATCCGTCGAGCAGGCGCGAGGTCTGCACGATGAAGTCGATGGCGGACGCGATCTGGGCGCGCATGGCCTCGAGCGGGATGTCGACGTCGCTCATCATCGCCATCGTCTCGAGGCGGTTCAGCGTGTCGATGGGGTAGGTGGCGTGGACGGTGGAGAGGCAACCGCCATGACCCGAGGTCATGGCCTGGATCAACTCCAGAGCCTCGCCGCTGCGGATCTCACCGACCACGATTCGATCCGGACGCATGCGCAGTGTCGCCTTGAAGAGATCACGAATCGTGATCTGCCCCTTGCCCCGCGGATCGGGCGGCTGAGCCTCCATCTGCACGACGTGGGGGAGCTGCAGCTGAAGCTCGCGCGCGTCCTCGATTACGACGACGCGCTGGTCCTCGGGGATGTACGAGGAGAGGCAGTTCAACAAGGAGGTCTTGCCCGAACCCGTGCCGCCCGCGACGATGATGTTCTGCTTGCAGGCGACGACGGCCTCGAGGACCTCCGCGGCGTCCTGCGTCATCGAGCCGAAGCTCAGCAGCTTCTCGATCGTCAGCGTGTCCTTGAAGAAACGACGGATGGAGACCGAGGGCCCGTCCGGGGAAGCGGGCGGGATGACGGCCTCGACGCGTGAGCCGTCGGGGAAGCGGGCTTCGAGGATGGGGTGCTCCACGTCGAGGGGGCGACCGACGAACTGCGCGAGGTTGCGCAGGGCGCTCATCAAGGCCTCGTGGGAAGGGAACGCGGCGGAGGTCTTGTACAGTTTGCCCTTCTGCTCGATGTAGATCTCCGTCGGCCCGTTGATCATCACCTCGCTGACGCTCGCGTCGTCGAGGAACTCGCGAATCGGGGCGAAGAACTTCAGGATCGTCTGCTCGAAGACTTCCTTCGGGATCACGGCTGGCCTCCAGAGATGGTGTGGACCTCGGTGGGCACCAGAACAGGGGCCTCGCTGGGCACCGCGTGCTCCTCCGACGGTGTGGCGGACTCTCTGTGTACCTCCACCGGGGGGTGCTCCAAGCGCTCCGGTGGCGGTGCGAGGGCGGCCCGGACTTCGGCGGCGTGGTGACCGTCGGGCGCGAGCTCGAGGTAGCGCTCGAGCAGAGGTCGGGCATCGTCCCGAAGAGAGAGGTTGTCACGCAGCAGCATGGCGAGGGCGAACACGGGGTCCGGAGCCGTGGGAGCGTCCAACAGCACCTGCTCGAGGTTGGCCCGGGCGGGCTCGTAGCGGCCGAGGCCGATTTGCACGGTCGCGACCAGGAAACGCAGCGACCAGTCGCGGGGATACCGACGCAGGTAGGGCTCCGCGTAGCCCAGGGCGGAGCTGAGTCGGGAGGACGAGACGCAGGCGCGGATCACCAGAGGCATGGCCTCTTGCTCTGGATAGCCGCGGTCGATGGCCGCCGTGAGGTATTGCTCGGCCCGGATGGTGTCCCCCCGGAGCAAGAGCGCGCGCCCGTGATCGAAGAGGTCCTGCGCTGGCACGTCGGCCAGGGGATCGGGCATCTCGTCGGGGTCGTTGAATGCCGAGCCTCCACCGCAGCCGAACGCGGGAACGATCGACAACGCGGGCACGATCCACAGCGCGAGGAGCACATGAGTGCGCAAACGGCCCCGAATGCTCACTGCTGTTGTTCTTCAGGCGCCTGTGATGCCCGAGCCATGGCGATGCGGTGCACCTGATCGAGCCAGGCACGCCAGTCGTTCCCCTCGAGATGTCTGGTCATGGAGAGCAGGGCGGCCGACTGGGTCTCGACGGCAGGCCAATCCTCGGTGGCCAGTGAGCGGCTGAGTCGCAGACGGCGCGCCGCGTAGTCGGCGTCCACGGTGGCCTTCATCTGCTCGCTCTCACGCGTGGCCCGCTGCGAATCGGCCGTGTGCTCGGCTCCCGAGGCGCCAAAACACGCGGCGGCCTGCCTGTAGAGCTTCACGGAGGCGACGCCATCGCGCGGATCGTAGGAATAGCGATCGCCTCGGCTGTCGGCGGCCTGCTCCAACTGGGTTCCGCTCTGGCCCGTGGGGCATGGCTCGGCGGCCTCGGAGAAGAGGGGCGGTGGATCCATGCCTTCGGCGGAGGGCATGGTGGCCGAATCCTCGGAGAGGAACATGTAGGCCATGACCGCGAGCGCGGCGACGAGCACCAGAACCAGCGCGGGGCTGGTCGAGCTCGTGCTGCCCTTGGTGGCCGCACGCTTGTTCGTCACCGTCAGCTTGAGGCTGCCGATCGAGAGGGTCGAGCCCCACTTCAGGATGCCACTCTGGAAAGGCTTCCCCTTCACCAGAACCGGGGTCATGGCGCCCTGCGAGGCAGAGATCCAGCAGCCCTCCTTCCCGCGCGGGGCGAGCAGAATATGCTCCAGCTCGAGCTGGGGCTCGGCGGGGAGCGAGATGCCGGCGGTCCCCGAACGGCCAAGCGTGGCCTGTGTTCCCTCGATGGGGAAGCGTTCGGAAGAGCCATCCGGCCGTGTGATTTCGACGAAAGCGTCCATTGCGTTCACATTCCGGAAGTCATCCACTTCACAACGAAGGGACCAATTAGTATCGCGAGCACGCAGAGGAACATCATCATCAGGGGGCCCATCATCATCATGCCCGCCTTGGCTGCGCCCTCCTCCGCCATGACGCTGCGGCGCATGCGCAGCATCCGAGCCTGAATCGTGAGCACCTCGGCCAAGGGCGTGCCCTTCTCCTCGGCCTGCACCACGGTGCCTACGAAGTCCTTCACCGCCTCGGTCGGGACACGTTCGGCCAAGCCCTCGAGGGCCTTGCGGCGCGTGTGACCGAGCTCGAGCTCCTGAAGGATGCGGTTCAGCTCTTCCACCAGCACCACCTCACGGCTGCTGGCCTTGTCGACGACCTGACGCAGCGCGCCGGGGAAGTCGAGGCCCGCACCCATGCAGAGCGCCGCCAGGTCAATGGCGGTGGGCAAGGACCGGTTGACGGCCTTGAAGCGCTCCGAGCGCACACCGGTGAGCTGGAGGTACGGCATGTAGAAGCCGATGGCGCCGGCGAAGATGACGATCAGGCTGGGCAGACCAAGCAGGTTCGAGGCCAAGAGCGCCAGGGTGATGCAGGTGACGCCGCTGACGATGCTGAGGCCGATGAGATCGTTGGCGCTGAGTCCGAGGTAGTCGCCAGCGAAGGTGATCTCCTGGTCGAGCTTCTTCCTCATGTTGTCGAGGGCGAGCCCGCTGACCCAACCGGAGACGACCCGCATGGGCAGCTCGAGGGTCTTGAAGATGCCTCCCTCTTCGAGCGCCTGTGAGCGCTTGAGACCGCGGCGGCCCAGGTCGGGACGCTGGGCGATCTGGTTCTTCGCCAGCACGAAGGTCGCGAGGGCGGCGCCACCAAAGATCAGCGCGAGGGCCGCGTAGGCTATGAGTTGAGCAGGCATGAGCAGTTCAGATGTCCACGTCGAGGATCTTACGGGCCCAGAGAATCGCGCCGAGCCAGAGGCTCACGGCGACCGTCACGAAGATGTAGCCGATGAAGTTGGTGGTGAGGGGCGCCAGCCAGGTGGGATCGATGGAGCCGAGCATGGCGGTCATCAGGAACGGGATCGCACCCAGGACGACGACCTGGCCCTTGCCTTCGGCGGTCTTGGCACGAACCACGCCCTCGAGGCGGGCCATCTCACGAAGTGAAGAGGCCGAGGTCTCGAGGATCGAGGGCAGGTCGCCACCCGTCTGACGCGCGATGATCAGCGTCGCCAGGGCGCCCGCGATGATCGGGCTGCCGATGCGCTCCGACACGTTCAGGATCGCCTGGTCCACCGGAGTACCGAGCTGGTTCTCCTTGACCATCAGGTCGAGCTCTTCACTGATCGGCGGCTGGACCAGATTGACCGTGGACTTGATCGCCTCACCGATGGCCGGCGTCGCCTTCAACGCGTTGGAGAGCATCAAGAGCCAACCGTCGAGCTGCTGCTCGAGGCGCTCGATCCGTTGCCGAACGCGGCGCTGAAGAACCAAGGGCACGGCGGCCGCGAGCACCGCGCCGACGGCGATCAAGAGCGGCTCACCCGCCACGGCGCCGAGGCCGACGCAGGCCAGCACGGCCACAGCCTGGCCGCGCGCGATGTCGCGTCCACGCCGCTGCATGAAGAGGAAGCGCGACAGATACTCGAGATACTCCTCGTAGCGGCGCCAGTGGCTCTTCAGCGGGGCGTTCTCGTCGAGGATCATGATGGCCAAGGCCGCGGCCAGGCCGAGCACGACCAACGCCGCCGCGACGATGCCTCCAAGCGAGCTGCCCATGATCTGATTGACGCCGCTCACAGGTACTCTCCGCCTTCGGCCTCGACCAGGCCGTTGGTGATGAACTCGTCGAGGAAGGAGGGTAGATAGCCGCTCGCCCTGAATTCGCCGAGGATCTTACCCTTCGAATCGGTGCCGGTGCGATGATAGGCGAAGATGTCGTGCAGCCGGAACTCGAGGTTCTCGTCGAGCCCCTCGACCTCGGTGATGCGCGTGACTCGACGTGAGCCATCGCTGAAACGGGTCTGCTGAACGATCAGGTGGATGCTGCCCGCGATCTGCTCGCGGATGGCGCGTGACGGAAGCTCGAGACCCGACATCAGGCACAGCGTCTCGAGGCGCTTCACAGCCTCCACCGGGCTGTTCGCGTGGGTGGTGGTCATCGAGCCCTCGTGACCGGTGTTCATGGCCTGGAGCATGTCGAGCGCTTCGCCGCCACGACACTCGCCGACCACGATGCGATCCGGGCGCATGCGCAGGGCGTTCTTCACCAGGTCGCGGATCGAGTACTCGCCTTTGCCTTCCATGTTGGCGGGGCGAGTCTCCAGCGACACGACGTGGGGCTGTTCGAGGCGCAGCTCGGCCGCGTCCTCGATGGTGATGACGCGCTCGTGATCGGGAATCGAGGTCGAGAGCACGTTGAGCAGCGTCGTCTTGCCGGAGCCCGTACCACCAGAGATGACGACGTTCTTGCGCACGCGCACCGCGCGGTCGAGGAAGACGGCCATCTGCTTGGTCATGGCGCCGAAGCCAACCAGCATGTCGATGGTGAGCGGGTTCTTCTGGAACTTACGGATGGTGATGCAAGCGCCGCGGATGGCTAGCGGCTTGATCACGGCGTTCACGCGTGAGCCGTCCTTCAGGCGCGCGTCGACCAGCGGCGTGCTCTCGTCGATGCGTCGACCGAGGGGCGTGACGATGCGTTCGATGACCGCGCGGGCGGACTCGTCGTCCGTGAAGCGCAGATCCGTGAGCGAGAGCCGACCGGCGCGCTCGACGTAGATCGTCGAGGGATCGATCACCATGATCTCGCTGACGGCGTCATCCGCGAGCAACTTCTCGAGGGGTCCGAGGCCCAAGGCCTCGTCGGTCATCTCGTCCTTGAACGCTTCGAGGTCCGTGCTCGGGGGAATGTCGGCGGCGAGCTGCCCGAAGATGCGATCGAGGGCCTGGTGCACCTTCGGCCGCATGGAACGGTCGTCCATCTGTGCGCGGTCGAGGGTGGCGAGGTCGAGGTAGTCGAGGAGCATGCGGTGAATGCGACGCCGCAGCTCGACGCTGACGTCGGCGGTGCCGCCAGAGAGGGAGAGCACCTCGGCGGGAGGGATGGACTTCGGCTTCTCGGGCTTGGCCTTGGGCTGCGGGCTCGCTGCGGGCGGCGCCTGGGGTATGGGGCCCTTGGGCGGGACCGCCGCGAGCGCGGGATCGTAGAGGCGAAGCACGTAGGGCCCGACGCGCATGGGCACCCCCGGAGGGATGCGCACGGCGCTCTGCTTCACGCGTTGATCCCCGATCAGAGTGCCGTTGGCGCTCTGGTCCGTGACCTTGAAGCCCTGCGGACGACGCTCCACGGCCAGATGGCGCCGACTCACCTCAGGTGAGGGCAGCACCACATGACAGCTCGGATCGCGTCCGATGAAGGCGGGCCACGACTCCTCCAAGGGAAGTTGTTCGACCTGCCCATCGGGCATCTCGATCGAGAGGACGACTCGGGGGAGCATCGTCAGCGCGAACCCCCGGCCCCTCCGCTTGGCGGCGACTCGAGAGCTGCCGCCGCGGCGCCCGCACGGTGGATACGCGGCTGCTCGAGCAGCTCGACCTCTTCCGTGCCACCGCGGAAGTCCTCGTACACACGAAGAGCCTCCTGGATGCGGTTGCGGCTGGTGAGGGGAATGGCCTCGACCACGCTGGGGACGACGAAGAGCAAGGCTTCGCTCTCCTCCTCTATGCGGGCATGCACACCGAAGAGGGCGCCGATGACGGGGATCTGGCTCAGGCCGGGGAAGCCGGTGCGCGAGCGGGTGTCCGTGCGGGCGACGATGCCGGCGATCACGATGGACTGGCCCAGCTCGAGGTTCACGAGGCTGTGGACCCGGGAGATGATGCGACCGGGGATACCCGTTCCATGGTCGTCGGCCAGATCGGAGACGTCGGCCTCGATCTGCACCTCGAGGCGATGAGTCTCGGCGTCGTAGCGCGGCAGCATCTTCAACTTCGTGCCGAACTCGATCTGCTCCAACGTGCCCGTGATCCCGGTGTTCACGATGATGTTCAGCTCACCGCCGCTCTCGAACTCCGCACGGGTGCCGTTGGCGGTTATGACCGCTGCCTGGCGGAAGATGCGGGCCCAGCCGCTGGCCTGCGCCAGGTCGAGACGCGGCAGGGCGCTGGTGGCGATCAGGGAGAGCGTGGTCTCGGTAGTCCTACCCGTGGCAGGCGCTTCCGCGGGCGTCTGGTCCACGTTGATGTTCAGCGTACTGCCGGCGCCGATGCTGCCGGGCCAGCCCAGCCCGATGGAGTGGGAGTAGGAGTCCGAGAGCTGGACGAAGTAGAGGTCCATGCGGATGTTCTCGCGCTCGGGAACACCATCCGAAGCCTCGGGCTCGGGTTCGCCACCGCCGACCGTGATGCGGTACTGTGTCTGGGTACCGTCGTCCATGATCAGCAGGAGCGACGTCGTACCGGCGCGCTGACCCACGATCACGAAGCGGGTCTGGTCCTCCGTGAGACGTACGACGGCGATGCCGGCGACGCCTTCGGAGTAGCTGCGCACGTGCTGCGCCGAGATGCTGGTCTGCTGACCGACGTCGATCTCGAGATCGACCGTGTGGTTCTGGGCGCTCGCGACGGGGGCGCCGAACACACCGATGAGAACGATGCCAAAGGCCAGCGACAGGATGAGTTGGTGGCGAAGATGGGTCATTGAATTCTCTCGATCATGGGCGTGGACGGGGGCCGACGGTTCTGACGGACGGCGCGAGCTTGAGCCTCGATGAGGTCGGTGGCGGTGGTGTCGGGGAGGCCCTCGAGGATGGTCACATCCTCCGGGTTACGCAGCACGAGGCGCAGGGTTCCTTGCTCGCCCGCGAGGGTCAAGAGCGCGGCCTGCTCGATGGTGACGGCGACGTTCACGTCGCGACCACGACGACGTTCGTTCGCCTGGTTGTTGGAGTCGGGACCGCCGGTGTCCTCGCCCACTGACAACACGAGCACGTTCTGGAGCAACGGCACGGTGACCTGCTCCGTGCCGCCCGGCCGCATGGCCGTGAGCAGCACGTCGCAGCGATCGCCGGGACGCAGCAGACCGCCGAAGGCGCTGGTCTCACCGACGCGGACGGTCAACGCGCGCATGCCCGGTCGAAGCAGCTCGGAGAGATTCCGGCGCTCCTGACTGGTCGTCGCGAGATCGCTCCACAGCAAGGACTCGTTGGACTTGATCGGGTTGCTGAGCTTGACGCCGAGCACGCGGTTCTGATCGCTGGCTCGAATATGGCGCTCCTCGACGTACTGCTGCGGCAGCTCGCGAGTGGCCAAGTTCGCTCGGGTCAACGGTTGCCCTGCAGGCAGGTCCGCCGTCGCGATCAAGACTTGTACGGGCTCACCGCCTCGTACTTCCGTCTCGAAGCGTTTCATGTAGAGGCCGAAGAGTAGGACTCCGACCACGGCCACCACTGCAGCAGCCAATAATGCCGTTCGATTCATGCGTTCTCACCTTGAGGAACCAGCGTGTGACCGGGACTGTACGTCATTCACTCCACCGTGAGAATGGGAACGAGACCTGAAGTGCCCGGTCCGCCGAAAAAACCAAGGAGAGGGTCTGCGCCTCGCACTTGGCCGTAATTCTGTCCGTGGGCCGGAGCACGCCGTGGCGCGCTGCGTCCCGATGCCATGAGCGCCGAAGCGACGCTTCGCCCGAGCACTCGACTCGCGTGGCGCGATTGGAGTCCGCTGTCGTCGAGAAGTCCGCTGTCATCCAGGAGGCGGCGCGAGGTGCACCGCATGAGAGTCGCCGACGCATCACCCGGCGGGTTCCGGAGAAGGGGAGCCGGCAAAGCCGAGTCCCAGGTTCCAGGCGGGGAGACACGAACCCACCGTGGCGCGGTGGCGTGGGTCACGCGCGAATTCCGGATCGCGTCCCCGCTCCAGCGGTAGACGGACATCGGGATCACGGCGACCGCGGCCGCGTGACCAATCGTTTCTGCGTGAATCAACGAGAGTCTAGGGGCGAGCTCGGCACGTCGCATGCGAGTAGCCGCGGGTGGGAGCCGCCTCGCGCGTTGCGAAGCGGTCATTCCACGCGCGCATCCGCATGCCACCGACGGTGACGCGTATCGCCGCCCGGCCGCCCCATCAGTGGAGGCAGATCGGACAAGGCACAGTTGCGACCACCACGCGGCGCGGAGCGCCTCGCTCGAGCGAAGCGTGGACGGGGAGCGTCCGAGGATCAATTCGCCCGAGCGAGAGCACGCCCGGAAGCGCAGATTAGAGGGACTGGACCTGGCCGGTCGACATCTGCACCTTGGCCTTGACCGCGCTGCCGAAGCTGCGCCAGGCCACGATGCCGAGGACGGCAATCAGGACGAGGAGGATGATGTACTCGACCGTCGAGAGGCCCTCTTCATCGCGAACGAGCTGGTTGAGGCGAAGCTTCTTCATGTCTGTCTCTCCTTGGTTCCCGAACTGCGGGTCCCGAACTTTGCGGTGGATGCCCTAGGCGTAGCGAACTGGATCATGAGATTGGCGGAATAGAAGCTGTTGAGCAAGGGGCCCCCGACTAATTCTTGCCCGTAGGCTCGGGGACACCTCGAAGACCGGGTTAGGCATGGGACGACGGTAGACCGCCACCCCCCCCGAGGTTCGAAGCGTGCACAAGGCTCGCTCCTATCCCGTCTTCCGCACACCATTGCCCTGACCGACCCACGGTGATCGAAATACGCTAGATCCAGGAGTGGTGTCAATTCACCCTTGGCGCGGAATCGAACCGACAGGTAATCTGCGGGGCTCACGCGGCAATGGAGGTCCTTCGGCGGCGAGAACGTGCTATGGTGGGGCGCTTCGGGTCACGCTTGGCGTGGACACGTGGAGACTCATCGCATGCAACTCGGAAAACTCATCCTCGGTCTCGCGCTCGTGCTGGGTGCGAGCCTGTCGACGGCCCAGGCCCAGGAGGCCTCGGCCGGCCAACGTTCGCTCGCTCGCCAGCTGTTCCAGCAAGGCGTGGAGCACGCTCAGGCCAACGAGTGGGCCGCTGCACGAGACGCCTTCCAGCAAGCCTATGATCTGGTCCCGAACCCGACGATCCTGCTGAACCTCGCGGGCTCTCAGGTTCAGAGCGGTCGCCTGGTCGAGGGTGCCGAGGCCTATCGACAGTTCCTGCGCGAGGTCACGTCGGGCCCCTTGGCGCGACAGCGACCCGCAGCCGAACAGGCGCTCGCCGATGTGCAGACGCGCATCCCTCGCCTGCGGCTGATCGTCGCGGGGCTGCAGAACGACGACGTGGTGAAGCTCGACGGAGAGCCACTGGTTCACGCCGTGCTCGACAACGAGCTGCCCGTCAGCCCGGGCGATCACGAGGTCGTGGTCGAACGGCAGGGCGCTCCATGGGGCCAGGGCACGTTCACCATCGCGGAGCGTGAGTTGAAGCAGTTCGAGGTGACGCTCACGGAGCCGGTGCATGTGCCGACGCCCGAGGAGCTGGCCCAGCAGAAC
>JAACVI010000130.1 GCA_009992505.1 Myxococcales bacterium | reverse complement strand
CGCAGTGGGCCAGGGCGTGCGCGTAGGCGCGGCGCTCCAATTCAGCCAGGGAGACGATGGGGCCGCTTGCGTCGGGAAGCAGCTCGCGCGGGGGCGCGCTCGTGCCACGCTCCAGGCGACGCAGGAGCGAGGTCGGCACGCTCGACAGGATCTCGACCTCCGGCGCCGCGAGGCTGGCCTCGGCCTCCACGAGGTTCGCCAGCTCGCGCACGTTGCCGGGCCACGAGTAGGCCTCGAAGCGCTGCATGACCGCGGGATCGACGCGCAGGCGCGGTTTGCCCGACGAGGCGGCGAAGCGCTGCAGGTAGTGCTCGACCAACAGGGGCACGTCGCCGCGGCGCTCCCGCAGCGGCGGCAGCTCGAGGTGCACGACCTTCAGGCGATAGTAGAGGTCGAGGCGAAAGCTGCCCTCGTCGACCGCCGCCTCGAGATCGCGATGCGTGGTGGCGAGGATGCGCGCGCGAATGGGCGTCGCGCGGGATCCACCGAGGCGCTGCACGCGTCGCTCCTGCAGCACGCGCAGCAGCTTCGCCTGGAGCTCCGCCGACATCTCGCCGATCTCGTCGAGCAGGAGCGTTCCGTCCTGCGCCAGCTCGAACTTGCCCGGATGACCGCCCGGGCGCGCTCCCGTGAAGGCGCCGGGCTCGTACCCGAAGAGCTCGCTCTCGAGCAGCTCGCGTGGGATCGCGGCCACGTTCACGCCCACGAAGGGCGAGCCGGCGCGCGGGGAGGCATTGTGGATCGCCTGGGCGAGCACCTCCTTGCCGGTGCCGCTCTCGCCCGTGATCAAGATCGGCACGTCCACGTGGGCGGCGCGCTGCGCGTCGGCCACGGCGCGACGTAGGTTCGGATCCTCACCGACGATGTCCGTGAAGTCGAAGTGGGCGTCCGAGCCGACGAGGCGGTGGGCGCGATGCTCGGCGCGCGCGCGCTCGGTGAAACTCAACACGCCACCCCCCGCGTGCAGGCGCAGGCGCACGAGCAGATCCTGCTTGGGCAGGCTGACGATCTCGTCGTCCAGATCGCGGCCTCGTCCGAGCAATCGTCCCAGAGGTGCGAGCGCGGGTCGGTCCGCGAGCAGCCGCCCCACGAGGGCGTCGGCGGTGGTCCCCAGCAAGCGCGCGCCGGTGCGATTCAGGGAGCTGACACGGCCCCGCTCGTCGAGGGTGAGCACACCGTCGCGGATGGCCTCGATGGTGGCGGCGTCGCGCGAGGCGGAGAGCAGCAGCGCCTCCGCGCCACGGGCGCGCTCGAGGGAGCTGGCCGCCAGCGAGACGAAGAGGCGCAGGCGCTCGAGATCCGCCTGGCGGATCACACCCGCCGGAGCCGACACGCCCACGACCAAGCAGAGCTCGCGACGATCGCTGCGAATGGGCAGCACGGCCACGCGTGCCCGCGGCGCCTCTCGGCCCGTTCCGGGCGGTTCGCTGGCCGAGGTCCCGGCGCGAGTGAAGAGGCGCGCGTCCCCCCCGTCGAGCACGCGCGTGATCTCGTGCTCCGAACGCGCGCGCGCGGTGGCGGCGGCCGCACCCTGCGTGGCCACCACGTGAAGCGCGCCCTGCGCGTTGCGCTCGACCACCTCCGCCGTGTCGCCCACGCCCAGCGAGAGGGCCAAGGTCGGGATGCTCTCGAGCACGTCTTCGCTGCGTTCCAGCGGCATCAGGCGTCGCCCGGCCTGGATCAGCTGGCCCACGCGCTCGCGATCCACCAGGGCGCGCTCGAGATCCGACACCAGCTCCTCGCTGGCCTCGCGCAGACCGACCACCGCGTCGTCGAACTCGGCCAAGGGCTCGAGCGTGCGGCCGGCCGCCAGCAGCTCGTCGTGAAAGGCCGCGGCCAGGTCACGCATGCGGTCGCGAGCCAGGCGCATGGCGTCGATGCGCGCGCCGCCCTCGGCGTCCACCACGCGATCCACGGCACGACGGCCGAAGATGCGAAAGGCGGCCCGCAGCCGATGCAGGTCCTGGGGCGTGCCCGCGCGCGCCAAGAGCGGCTGGGCGCGTGCGAGCCAGTCCGCGGCGACCCGGCGTTCGGCGCCGCTCGAGACCTCCACGTCGCTCATGTTCAGGTAGGCGACGCCGAGCTCCCGAGGCGCACCCAGGCGAACGAGCTGCCAGACGGCGAGGCTGAGCGCGGCGCGCGCGGCGTCGATCTCCGTGCCACCGAGGAGCAGGGACCGTGCGCGGATCATCTCGGCGCGCGTCGAGAGCAGCCCGTTTCCAGCGCCCACGTGGCGAAGCTGTGACGACACGCCGGCCAGATCGCCCGCTTCCAGGCGTGCCTCCGCGGCGATCAGCGCGAGCCACGCAGCCTCCGGCCCGTCCGCACCTGCCAACGCCTCGAGCACCAAGGCCTCGGCCACTTCGCCTTCGCCGGCGAGCAGGTGGGCCTCGGCCCGCAGCGCCAGAGCGGCGGCGTGCGGTGGCGACTTCGGGTCGAGTGCGTCCGCGTGGGCGCGGCGCGAGGCGGCCAGGGCGCGCCGTGGATCTCCCGTGCGGATGGCGACGAAGGCCGCGATGTCCTCCACGCCGACCAGGCCCGCGCGCACGTCGAGGTCGCGCGCGTAGCTGACGCCGACGTTCGCCTCACGCGCCTCGCCCGCCAAGGCCGCGACCACGGCGTAGCGCATGGCGGCGTCGAGCCGAGCCGGTCCCTGGGCGCTGTCGATGCCCTCGCGTGCCTCCGCCAGACGATCGTCCAGGGGCTGGTTGGACGCGAGCTCCGACAAGACCCAGGCAGCGGGCCCGAGGCTCACGCTTCGCCCTTCGCCCGCCGCGCGGCGCGACCCGCATGGCGACCGGCCTCCACGGCCACCAATGCGGCGCGGGCCTTATGCAGCGTCTCGCGATACTCCGCGTGCGGATCGCTCGCCTCGACGATGCCCGCTCCTGCCGCCAGCGTCAGCTGCCCGTCGCGTTCGACGATGGTGCGAATCGCGATCGCCACGTCCATGTTTCCGTCGAAGCCGAGGTAGCCGATGGCCCCGCCGTACAGGCCGCGTGGACAGGGCTCGAGCTCGTCGAGGATCTGCATCGCCCGCACCTTGGGCGCGCCCGTCAGCGTGCCGGCCGGGAAGGTGGCGCGCAGCACGTCTAGAGCATCGAGCCCCGGCGCCAGCTGCCCGATCACGTCCGAGACCAGATGCATGACGTGGGAGTAACGCTCCACGACCATGCGCTCGAGGATGCGCACGCTGCCGGGCACGGCGATGCGGCCGATGTCGTTGCGGCCGAGGTCCACCAACATCACGTGCTCGGCGCGCTCCTTCGGATCGGCCAGGAGTTCACGCTCGAGGGCCTCGTCCTCTTCGGTGTTCGCGCCCCGTGGCCGTGTGCCGGCGATGGGCCTCAGCTCGACGCGTCCACCCTCGAGGCGCACCAGAGTCTCGGGGCTCGCGCCGGCCACGCAGGCCTCGTCCATGCGCAGGAAGTACATGTAGGGCGAGGGGTTCAGCACGCGCATGGAGCGATAGACGTCGAGCGGGGAGACGTCCGTGGCGTCGAGCAGGAAGCGCTGCGCCAGCACGGCCTGGAAGATGTCGCCGGCGCGGATGTGCTCCTTGATGCGCTCGACGGCCGCAACGTAGCGGGGCTCGTCGAAGCTCGACTCCGGCAGCTCCGCGCGCGCCGTGCCGTCCGGAGGGGCCAGGAGCGGGAGGCGAGCCGGCTCGACCAGAGCGCGCGCGACCTGCTCGATGCGCTCGCGAGCGCGTGCGTACGCGGCGTGGGGATCGCCCTCGACCAGGCTCGGGACGACGATGGTGAGCGTCTTCTGCCGGTCGTCGAAGACCAGCACGGTCCCGCCGATGGCGAAGGAGAACTCGGGCAAGCTCGCGTCGCCCTCCCCGCCCACCGTCGGTTCGAAGCGCCGCACGGCGTCGTAGGCGACGTAGCCCACCGCGCCACCCCAGAAGCGAGGCAGGTCCTCCACCACGGCCGGGCGGAAGCGCCGCATCTCCTCGCGCAGGCTCTCGAAGGGATCCACCCCTTCCACCGCGGTGCGCGCGCCCGTGGCGTCGACGCGCTCGTAGCGCGAGCCTCGGCCCGAGACGCGCAGCGCGGGATCGAAGCCGACGAAGCTGTAGCGACCCCAATGTTCACCACCGGCGACGCTCTCGAGCAGGAAGCTGCCCGGTCCAGCGCCCAGAGTCGCAAGGGCCACGACCGGCGTCACCCCATCGGCCAGGACGGTTCGGCGCACGGGCACCAGGTTGGCGTGCTCGGCCAGTGCCAGAAAGTCGTCGAGGCTCGTCTCCGATGCGGGCACGCACGCACCATGGCAAAGCCTACGGCTGACGACAATCCTGCGGCTGTGCTAAGAGGCGCCACCTGAACGGAGGTTCCTGCCCATGACGCTCGCCGCCATCAAAGAAGTCGACCCCGAGATCCACGCCCACGTTCTGGCCGAGGAGCGGCGTGAGCACGAGAAGCTGCGCATGATCCCGAGCGAGAACTACGCCCCGCGTGCCGTGATGGCCGCCTGCGGCAGCGTGCTGAACAACAAGTACTCCGAGGGCTACGCCGGACGGCGCTACTACGAGGGCCAGGGCGAGATCGACGCGATCGAGCGTCTGGCTTGCGAGCGGCTCGAAGCCCTCTTCGGTGTGGACCACGCCAACGTGCAGCCCTACTCGGGCTCGCCCGCGAACCTCGCCGTCTACCTCGCCTTCGCCAAGCCCGGCGATCCCGTGATGGGCATGGGACTGCCCAGCGGCGGCCACCTCACGCACGGCTGGAAGGTGTCGATCTCCGGCAAGTTCTTCGACGCCGTGCAGTACGGCGTGCGGAGCTCGGACGAGCGCATCGACTTCGACGAGGTCGCCAAGCTGGCGCGCGAGCATCGTCCGAAGCTGATGTTCTGCGGCGCCACGGCCTACCCGCGCGAGATCGACTTCCCACGCTTCGCCGAGATCGCGCGCGAGGTGGGCGCCGTGCTGGTGGCGGACATCGCCCACATCAGCGGGCTCATCGCCGGCGGAGCGCATCCGAGCCCCGTGGGACACGCCGGGGTGATCACCTCGACCACGCACAAGACCTTCCGAGGTCCGCGAGGCGGGATGATCCTGTGCGACGCCGAGCACGCGAAGGCGATCGACCGGGCGGTATTCCCGGGTCTTCAGGGCGGCCCCCACAACGGCACCACCGCCGGCATCGCCATCGCCGCCAAGCTGGCCTCCACGGACGACTTCCGACGCTACGCCGCCGCCATCGTCGCCAACGCGCGCGTGCTGGCCGAGGCGTTGCTCGGCCAAGGCTTCCGCCTGGTCACGGGCGGCACGGACAACCACCTGATCCTGGTGGATCTCACCGAGAAGGGCGTGCCCGGAAAGGTCGCCGCGCAAGCGCTCGACCGCGCCGGAATCGTCACAAATTACAATTCGATCCCCTTCGATCCCAGAAAGCCCTTCGACCCCAGCGGCCTGCGCATCGGCACGCCGGCGCTGACCAGCCGCGGACTCGGTGCGGACGAGATGAAGCGCATCGGGAAGTGGATGGCCGAGGTCGTCGCGGCGCCCGAGGACGAGGCGCGCATCGCGGCCATCGCGGGCGAGGTGAAGGAGATGCTGCACAGCTTCCCGGCGCCCGGCCTCGAACATCTCGTGAGCTGAGATCGCGGGAATTTTGACGTCAGACGCGGCACTTCGGAGGCTGCGGATGGATCCATGTCCCATCCGAAGTCTCGATTCCGACGTGTCTTGCTCGGCCTGCGTCGCGGCCTGGGCGCTCTCCTGCTGCTGACTGCGGCGGGACTCTTCGCCTACGCCCTGATCCCGCGCGCCGAGGCGGCCTCGCCCCATGCGCCCGAGTTCACCTTCGGAGGGCTGCGCGCGAACCTGAGCGCGGAGCCCATGGCGGAGGCCGCGCGTCTGGCGGAGCGCTTCGGAGCGCGCGAGTTCAGCCTCTTGCTCGACGGCCAGAGCGATCGGGCGAGCTTCTCGGAGCTGGGCCTCGAGGTCGATCTCGAGCGGCTCAGCGGTCAGCTCTCGGCCGCGGCGGATCCGAGCTCGGCGCTCTCGCACCACCTGCCCACGACCCTGCGCATGGTCGAACTGGCGATGCCGCTGGGCGACGCCCACGCGCGCCTTCTGGATCGGCTGATGGCGCTGCGTCGGAGCTACGATCGCGACGCGCGCGACGCGCACTTCGATCTCGACGCGCAGCAGCTGAGGCCCGCGCAACAGGGCCGTCATCTCGATGTCTGGGCCACGCTCGCGGCGGTGGAAGAGGCCGCGCGCCAGGGCGAGGTGAGCGTGCGCGCAGTGGTCTCCCAGAGCCCGCCGAGCGTCACCACGGACGTGCCCCCGGAGCAGCTGGTGCAGGCCGAGCTGGGCAGCTTCTCGACCCACTACAACGCCATGGCGACCGAGCGCACCGAGAACCTACGGGCCGCGGCGCGGCGCATCCGAGGCACGATCCTGCTGCCCGGAGCTGTCTTCGACTTCAACCAGGTGGTCGGCGAGCGCAGCCGCGCCAACGGCTTCCGGCCGGCGACCGTGATCGCGGGCGGCGAGCTGGTGGACGGCGTGGGAGGCGGCGCCTGTCAGGTCGCGGGCTCGCTGCACGCGGCCGCCTTCTTCGCCGGGCTGCCCATCCTCGACCGCCATCCCCACTCCAGGCCCAGCTCCTACATCAAGATGGGCCTCGACGCGGCCGTCTCCTACCCGCAGCTGAACCTGCGCTTCCAGAACGACCTGCCCTTCCCCGTGGTGCTCGACCTCACGGTGAGCGGAGGTCTGGTCACGGGTCGCGTGCTGGGCGCAGGGCACACGCGGCGCGTCTCCTTCATCCGCCGCGTCGATGGCTTCGACCCCTACGCGGAGCGGGTGAACGACGATCCGAGCCTACCCTCGGGCGCGCGCGTGTTGCGCCAGCGCGGCGTGCCGGGCTTCCGCGTGACGCGCTTCCGCGTGATCGAGGATCCGCGCACGAACCAGAGCATTCGCCAGCGCATGACCAGCGACACCTACCCGTCCACGACGCAGATCTGGGCGCACGGCACCGGGCCCGCGGCGGCTCCGGGCAGCCCTGCACCCACGGGGGACAGCCACGGCGAGTACCGCGCCGACGAGTACACGGTCATGACCCAGGGCCTCGGCGTCGAGGGAACGGCCGAGGTCCATCGAGGCGGCAGCACGGGCACGCCCGGCTGGACCGCGCACGAGGGCATGCCGCAGCCCTGATCGAGTCGGGCGCCGAGCCACGTTTCGCCTCGGGCGCGCATGCATGGGAGCGTGATTCAGGAGCGGCGCACGCACCGGCTTGTCTGAAGGGCCGCAGGCTGCGTTGCTCCTCCTCGACACACGTCCGTATGCCTCGTCGTCGCGCCGTGCCCGCGGCCCTTCATCCGGCGCCATTGCATTGCGCCCTACCTGAATCACGCTCTAGAGTCCCCGCATGCCTCTCGCGGGAAAGCAGATCGTGGTCGGCGTCGGCGGTGGCATCGCCGCCTTCAAGGCCGCCACACTGGTGCGTGAGCTCGGTCGTCGTGGCGCGCATGTGCGGGTCGCGATGACCCACGCCGCCACGCGCTTCGTGGGCCCGACGACCTTCGCCGGACTGACCGGATCCCCCGTCCTGGTGGACCTCTTCGAGGCGTCGCAGACGGGTGAGGCGCACGTGTCCCTGGGCGCGTTCGCGGACGCCATGGTGATCGCTCCGGCCACCATGAACCTGCTGGCGCGTGCCGCCGCGGGCATGGCGGACGACGCGGTCCTGGCCACCGCCGCCTGCGCGCGCGGGCCGCTCTTCTTCGCGCCGGCCATGCACACGCGCATGTGGCTGCGCTCAGCGACCCAGCGCAACATCGCGGCTCTGCTCGGCGACGGCGCTCGCATCCTGGGGCCCGCGGAGGGCGCGCTCGCGAGCGGGGAGTCGGGCCTGGGCCGCATGTGGGAGGCCGAGGAGATCGCCGAGGCGCTCAGCGACGCGCTCGGCGCCTCGCAGGATCTCGCGGGCGTCCGCCTGCTGGTCAGCGCTGGACCGACGCTGGAAGATCTCGACGACGTTCGCTTCCTGGGCAACCGCTCGAGCGGCAAGATGGGCTACGCCGTCGCGGAACGAGCCGCGCGCCGAGGCGCGAACGTGACGCTGGTCAGCGGCCCGACGAACCTCCCCGCGCCTGCCGCAGTCGAACGCGTCGAGGTGCGCTCCGCGCTCGAGATGCGCGACGCGCTGATGGCGCGGATCGCGCACACGGACGCGTTGGTGATGGCGGCGGCGGTGGCAGACTATCGACCCGCGGAGCGCGCGGCGGGCAAGCTGAAGAAGACGCCCGGTCCGCGCAGGCTCGAGCTGGTACGCAACCCCGACATCCTGGCCGAGCTCGGCGCCGCACGCGTGGTCGGAGGGCCCTTGCTGGTGGGCTTCGCGGTCGAATCCGAGGCGCTCGTCACGCGCGCGCGCGGCAAGCTCGAGGCCAAGCACCTCGACCTGATCGTCGCCAACCACGCCCAGGTCGGCTTCGGTGGAGACGACAACCAGGCGACCTTGATCAACGCCGAGAGCGAGATCGAGCTGCCACGATCGAGCAAGGGAGAGCTCGCGGATCGCATCCTCGACGCCGTGCGCGACAAGTTCAGCCAGGCGAAGCAGCCATGAGCTCGCCGTCACGACCGAGCGTGATGCTCGCAATCGGGCGCATCATCGATGATCGCTATCGGCTCACGGAGCTGCTGGGCGAAGGCGAGATGGGCGCGGTCTACCGCGCGGAGCGGCCGGACGGCCCGCCCGTCGCCGTGAAGATCCTGCACGAGGATCTGGGCACGGATCCCGCCCAACGGGAGCGCTTCGAGCGCGAGGCGCGCGCGCTCTTCGCCCTGGCACACCCCAACATCCTGGCGGTGCACGACTTCGGCGTCACCGAGGGCTCGCCCTACCTCGCCATGGAGTTGCTGGAGGGCATGAGCCTCGATCGCTACCTGGAAGAGCGAGAGCCGCCTCCGAGTGAGGCCCTCGAGTTGGTGGCGCAGGTGCTCGAGGGCCTGGCCTTCGCCCACGGGTTGGGCGTCCTGCATCGCGACCTGAAGAGCGAGAACGTCTTCGTGACGCGAGGCCCCGACGGCCGGCCCATGGCCAAGTTGCTCGACTTCGGGCTGGTGAAATTCGTCGACGACGAGCGCTGGGGCGCGGGCAACAAGCTCACGGTGATGGGCTCGGTCTTCGGCACGCCCGCCTACATGGCGCCGGAGCAATGCGCCGGCGCACCCGTGACCGCCGCCGCCGACGTGTACGCGGCCGGGGTGATTCTGTTCGAGGCGCTCACGGGCGAGTGGCCCTTCATGGAGGAATCGCGTCTGACCATGTTCAAGGCGCACCTCGCCTCGCCGGTGCCCGCCCTGCGCGCCACCCGTGAAGGGCTGTGGACCTGTGACGAGCTCGAGGCCTTGACCCAACGAGCCCTGGCCAAGCTCTCGGCGGATCGCTTCCCCGACGCGGGCGCCATGCTCGCCGCGCTGCGCGCCCTGCCCGCGCCCGCTGCGCGTCTGGGCGAGGCCACACCCTCGGCGCCCACCACGGCCGCGCGCCCGTCGCGCACCCTCATCGCGCTCGCGATCGGGCTCGGGGTCGGCGTTCCGCTCTTGGTGGTGGCGATCGCCGCGGCCCTCTTCTTCCTGCGATGAAGCCTGGCTCGGAGCTCGGACAGCTCGCGCCCCTGGCGTCGAGCCTGGCGCGCCATGGCGTCGGAATCGTCGCCGACGTCGAGACGAGCGTCGCCGCGGGCACCTTCCGAGCACGCGTAGCCCTGAGCGAAGCGCGCCTGCGCGAACTGAGCCGCAGCTGGGAGGCCTTCGACCGCGCCTTCGAGCGCCTCGAGGCCTCGGACGAGCGCGCGCTTCTCGAGCGCTGCCTCTGGCCCGCCTTCGACGAGATGGATGACCACCTCGATGCAGCCCTCGACGACGCGGACACGAACGACGTGGCGTTCACGCTCCCGGGGGAGTGCGTCGGCATCTGGCCGGGAGATGTCTGGCAGCTCCGCCTGGCCGAATGGCGGCGAAGTCGCGCAGCTTTCAGATGAGCCCGTCGACGGGCCCAGCGCCTTCGCGCACGACCTGGACCTTGCCGTCCGACAGGTCCAGGACCGTGGACGGTTCGAGGGAACCCCAGCCGGAGTCGATCACCAGATCGGCCTCCTTGAAGCGCAGCATGATGTCGTCGGGATCGTTCAGCTGCTCGCCTTCGAAGGCGGCGGAGGTCGACACGATCGGCCCGCCGAGCTCGCGCACGATGGCCAAGACCACCTCGTGATGGGGCACGCGGATACCCACGGTCTTGCGCTTCATCATCAGGATCTTCGGCACCTCGCGGGTCGCCGGCAGGATGAAGGTGTAGGGACCGGGCAGCAGCCTGCGCATCAGGCGGTAGGTCTGGTCGTCCACCGTGGCGAAGCGCGCGAGATCGCCGAGATCCGGACAGACGAAGGCCACCGGATGCTCCTTCGACATGCGCTTGAGACGGTAGACCTCGTCCACGGCCTTCTTCTGGCGGATGTCGCAGCCGAGGGCGTAGACCGTGTCGGTCGGATAGGCGATGACGCCACCACGCCGAAGCACGTCGACCACTTCGAGGATCTTGCGCGGCTCGGGGTGCGTGGGATGGATGTTGAGTCGCTTGGCCATGGCGGGGCGCCCTACCCGCGCGACTCCAATGGGTCAAGCCGGAGGCCGGCTCGCGCCGGCTCGCGCGAGCCTTCAGCGCGCGTGGACCATCTTGCGCTCGCTGCCGTCCTCGAAGCGCACCAGGATCGCGCGGTTGTCGACCACCCCGGCCACCAGACCGACGCCGAACTTGGCGTGCAGCAGGTAGTCGTCGACCGCGTACGTCCGGTGCATGTCGTAGGGCTCGGCGGCGGCGCGACCGGAGGCCGCCTCGACCGCGCTCAAACCCTTGGGCGCGTTCTTCTTGGCGCGTGGGACGGCGGGCTTGCGCGTCCCAGCCGGCTTCTTGCGCGCGCCGGCCGCGGCCACCGCGCTGGCCACGGGCACGGGATCCGCCGCGTGGGCGAGACGCCCCACCTTGGCCTGCGCGGCACGCAGCACGGTCCCCAGGGGCTCGCAGATCAGCACCTCGTCGATCACCGTCGGACGGCGCTCGGCGAAGCAGCTCTCTTCGTACTCGGCGGCGGCGCGCACCAGGATCGCGAGGCGCTCGGCGCGGTCGATCTCTCCGGGACCGTCACCCAGGGCCTGCATGGCCACGCGCTGCACGTTGCGGCCCGCCACGAAGCGAAGCGCGTCGACCACGCTGCGGCGCAACAGCTCCGCGGCCGGCGCGGGGGACCGGGTCGCGCCCGGCTCGGAGCCCTTGAGGGCGATCCAGAGCAGGAAGTCGCAGTGGAGGCGCCCGGGCTGAACGCGCAGCGACTGACCCAGGGCGAGCGTTCCACCGCCGTTCTCCAGCTCGGCCTCGAGGGCGGCGGACATGGCGCGACCTCCCCAGGCTTCGCGCAGATCGGTGTCGGGTCCCGGTCCCGGCCACAACTGCATGTCGCTGGTCCCTCCGTAGAGGATCGCGCCCACGCGTTGAGTGGCGGGCAATGCGTAGACGGAAGAGCGAACGAGAAGGACGTCCATGGACGGCGACTCCTAGCACGAATCGCGCGCGGGGTAATCGGGAGCGCACTCTTCGTCACGATCTCGCCACGCTCGGGCGCGAAACAACGGATCGCCAGTCGCGAAGACGCGGCCCTTCGACTGCGTTACACTGCACGCATGCTGCGCGCCGGCCAGATCATCGCGGGCCGATACCGCCTCGAGGCGACGATCGAAGAAGGCGGCATGGCGTCCATCTGGCGAGCCGTTCATGTCGACCTCGGGCATACCGTCGCCGTGAAGTTCAACACCGTGCGAGGCCCTGGCGCCGAAGCCGCCGCCGAGCGCTTCCTGCGCGAGGCGCGCGTCGCCGCGGCCGTTCGCCACCGTCACGTGATCGACGTGATCGACTACGGCCTCACGGATGGGGGGGTGCCCTTCATCGTCATGGAGTTCCTCGCCGGCGTGGATCTGGGCGATCGCATGGGGATGCGTCCGCCGCTGCTCGCCAAGGACTTCCTGCACATCGTCGGCTCCTGCCTGCAAGGGCTGGCGGCGGTGCACGAGGCGGGCATCGTGCATCGGGACATCAAGCCCGAGAACATCTTCTTGATCGGCGACGCCGATGGCCAGTTCCCCAAGTTGCTCGACTTCGGCATCTCGCGCGCCACCACGCGTGCTTCCGGACTGCGGTCCTCCGTTCCCACCATCGAGGGCATCCTCGTGGGCACGCCGGAGTACATGTCGCCGGAGCAGGCGCGCGGCCTGAAGGACGTGGACTTCCGCACCGACCTCTACTCCATGGGCGCGGTCGCCTACGAGGGGCTGACCGGTCGCGTCCCCTTTGAAGCCGAGGCCGTGGGCGACCTGCTGATGCTCATCACCAGCGGTCCGCGTTTGCCCGTGAGTCGCCACCGACCCGAGCTCGGTCCGGCCATCAGCGAGTGGGTCGATCACGCCATGGCGCGAGCGCGAGAAGACCGCTTCGAAGACGCGCGCGCCATGCGCGATGCGCTCCTGGCCGCGATGCAGACGAGCGCGGCGAGCGTGGAGGGCTGGGACGATATGTCCATTGGCTCCCCGGTGGCCGTGAAGCCATCCGACTCGGGCGCGCCCTCCGCGAATTCCGTGATTCCCACCCTCGACCCGGAGGACGAGGTCCAGAGCCTCGGACCCGCCCAGGAGTTGCTGAGGTCGCGTCGCCCGTCGGCCATGGAGACCCTCGACCCGATCGACGAGGTGAGCGCGCTGCCCGTCACCAGCTCTCCCAAGGCACGGCGCGGCCTGTGGATCGGCGCCTTGGTCGCGGCGATCGTGGGCGCGTTGGTGCTGACCCTGGCGTTGCAGTCGGGGCAGACCGGGGGTGAGCCCCAGATCACGGCGACGCCCGACACCCAGACGCGCGCCCATGAGGCGACGCAGGCAGACGAAGCCGTCGCCGACACGTCGAACGCCGCGCCGACGCCTCCGACCATGGTGGCGGTGCCCCCGCCGGCCGCCGCCGCGCCCCCTGCGGTGGTCGGGCGTCCCACCACCACCACGACCGCGCACCCGAGGCCGCGTCCTACGCTGCGTGCCGCGCCGGTCGAGGTCGGCGGGACCGAGCCCCCTGCGACCTCGCCGATGACGGACGCGCCCGCCAACACCATGGGGAACACCACCATGCGTGGCGCACCCACCCCCTTCGTCGACCCCGGCTTCTGATTCAGCCGAGCAGGTCGGGGGATCGTTCACGGCAGACCGAAGACCGGCCTGGGCGACGTCCTCGTGAGGGCAGTTCGGTCCCCGAGCTGACCGAAGCTGTTCCGACCCCAGCACGCGACTCCGCCGGCCGTGCGCCACGCGCAGCTGAAGTCCTCCCCCGCGGCCGCACCGAGGCCATCCACGAGCCCCAAGACCGTGACCGGCGTCGGCGAATCGGCGCTGAGGTCGTCACCGAGCTCTCCGTCCATCCCGCGACCCCAGCACCCTGCTTGACCTGATGAGTACAGGACACAGGCGTGACGAGTGCCGCAGCCGATCCCGCGCGCCGAGGCGACGCCGCTGACCGCGACGGGTCGCGTGCGCATGGTCAGAGTTCCGTCCCCGAGCTGGCCCGCACGGTTGTCTCCCCAGCACACGACCTCACCCCCGGCTCGACGGGCGCAGGCGAAGGAAGCGCCCGCGGAGATCTCGACTGCGTCGACCAGACCGCTGACCCGGACCGGGGAAGACGCATCGGTCGTACTGCCGTCGCCGAGCTGGCCGACATCGTTCGAGCCGAAGCAGTACACGCTCCCCGCGTCGTTCAACACGCATGCGAAGCTGTCACCAACGTCCACCCCTCGGGGTGAGCCAGCCATGGCTGGCCAGCTGACGGCGTTGGCGAAGACACGATCCATCTTGGTGCCGTCGCCGAGCTGACCCTTGTTGTTGCGCCCCCAGCAGTAGACGCCGGAGCCCGCGACGGCGCAGCTCGAATCCAATCCCGCGGCGACGCGGAGGATGCCCGTCAGGGGCGCCGACCCGGCAGTGAGCACGCGCGTGGGGACGTCACGGCGCAACCGCGTTCCGTCCCCGACCTGTCCGCGGACGTTGTCGCCCCAGCAGAAGGCCGCGCCCGCGACCGTGGCCGCGCACGTATGCGCCGCGCCGGCGGAGATTCGGCTCGCGCCCGTGAGCCCCGCGACGGCGATGGGCACGGCCTGATCCCCGAGGCCTCCGATGCCGAGCTGGCCCTTGTCGTTCCGGCCCCAACAAGCGACGGCGCCGGAGAGCCGACGCGCGCACGCATGGTCGGTGCCAAGGGCGACCTCGACCACTCCGTCCACGTGAGGTACGCAGCTCCCGCCCACGCAGTCGGGCGTCGCGCCCGTGCACGCCCGACCACAGACGCCACACGCCGCAGCCGTCGTCAGGTCGGTCTCGCAGCCGTCCGATACGGACCCGTTGCAGTCGCCGAAGCCCGCGTCACAGGCGGCCACGGCGCAGCTGCCCGCGCTGCAACTCGGGATCGCGTGGGTGGGCGCGCACACGTCCCCGCAGCCGCCGCAGTCGGAGAGCGTCGAGAGATCCACTTCGCAGCCATCCGACCCGGTCGTGTTGCAGTCCGCGAAGCCGGGATCGCAGACGAACTCGCAGGCGCTGGCGGCGCAGGTCGGTGACGCATGCGCGGGATCCGGGCAGATGGTGGCGCAGGTGCCGCAATGGCCCGGATCCACCGTGACGTCCGCGCACGTGCCGCCACAGTCCGTCAGCCCGCCGCAGCTGCTCGAACAGGCGAAGCCCGAGGAACCCGGCACGCAGTTGGGCGTGGGCGCGCTGCAGGTCGCGCCGCAAACGCCGCAGGAGGACGGAGAGGACAAGTCCGTCTCGCAGCCGTTCGAGGCATCGGAGTCGCAATCGGCGAACCCTGGATCGCAGGTCAACTCGCAGATCCCAGACCCGCAGGCGGAGGCGGCGTGGGGCGGATCCGCCGGACATGCGTGGGTGCAGGAGCCACAGCTGCTCAGCGCGTGGGTGGAGGTCTCGCAGCCGTTACCCGTGAGGCCATCACAATCGGCGTGGCCGACGTTGCAGCTCTCGACGGCGCACACCCTCGAGCCGCAAGCCTCGGTGGCGAAGGCCAGATCGCAGACCACGCCGCAGGCGCCACAGCTCGCGGGCGTGGAGAGGTCCGCCTCGCAGCCGTCCGCGGGGTTGCGATTGCAATCGAAGAAGCCGGTCGCGCAGGTCAGCGCGCAGCTGCCCCCCTCGCAGCGGCCCGAGGCGTGCAGACCGTCCGGGCAGACCGTCCCGCAGGCCCCGCAGTTCGCGGGATCGTTGTCGAGGTCGAAGCCCTCGTCGATCGTGCCGTCGCAGTTGTCGTCGACGCCATTGCAGGTCTCGCTGGTGGCGACGCACCCATCCGGTCCGGCGTCGGGTCCGGCGTCCGGCATGGCCCCGTCGCTGTCCGGCAAAGCCGGCGGCGTGCCGGTCCACGGTAGGAGCTCGCTCGGATCGAGCGTCTCCACTCGACACCCTCCGGCGGCGCAGGTCTCCCCCGCAGCGCACGACACGCCCACGCACTCTCGCAGCAGTTCGATGCGGATCATGCGCGTCTGACCGGAGACGAAGGCCGCGCTGGCCCGACGCTCGACCACGGGCGCCGATGCGTGCAGCCCGCGCGCCACGATCGTGACCGGACCCAGCGCGCCGCCGGAGTGGAGGAGCACCAGCGTGCGAGGCAGGTCCTCACCCGCGCTCAAGGAGACCTGTGCGTCGTGCGTGGTTCCGTCGGGCGCCGTCACCTCGAGCGCGACCGAGTCGAGCTCCCCCGGAACGCGCATGTCGCTGTCGACCAGGATCACGAGCTGCGTCGGGTCCGCCGCACAGGCGACGAAGAGCAGGACGAGGACGGCCAGGACGCGACGATTCATAGCTCGATGCGTCCAGGCATGAAGTCGCCGTTCAAGACCGGCGCGCCGGAGTGGTTGTTCACGACGACGGCCGTCACGACTCCACCGGCGAGGACCACCCCCACGACAGTCCAGAACCAAGGCGAGCGCAGCACACCACCTTGTCGAGCAGGCTGGTCGTCCTCGGGTCGATGCTGCAACGCGGCGGTGTCGACCTGGGCTCCGTCGACGCGGGTCGGCCCCGCACCCGACGTCTCGCCCACCGCCTCTGGAATGGACAACGTCAGCGAGCGCTCCTCGCCCGCGGTGAGCTCCAACGCCAACGCCGCGACTTCGACGCCGTCGCGCGTCGCCCAGAGTCGATGCGCTCCGGGATCGACCGGCATGGCCACGCCCCAGGTGGCGGCAGGCAAGGAACGCCCATCGAGCTGCACCTCGGCGCCGGCAGGATCGCCTTCGACCTGGAGCGTGACGCGAGCGGTCTCGCGCTGCGCGCGTTCGAGCAGCGGACCCGCCGCGTCGCGCACGGCCTGGGGAACCGACTCCGTGCGACCGATGCGCACGAGGAGCTCCGACGCCTCGACCGCGTGCCCGCACTGCATCAGGGCCTGGGCCAGATTGAACTCGACCTGCGGCGTGTCGCGCAGCTCGATCACACGTCGGTAGCGCTCGACCGCGTCCTCCCAGCGCCCTTCGCTGCTCGCAGTCAGGGCCTGATGGAAGAGATCCCGAGCCAGCGCCGTCGTCGCGGCGCCTTCGTCCGCCTGGCCCCGCACGGAAGCGCCAGGCGTAGCGAGCAAGAGGGCCGCCACGAGGCAGACGCTGACGTTCTCCAGAATGCGCACGATCGTCGGCGCATGCTACCACAGTGCGCCGCGGGTCGCGCCCAGCACCACGGTCGGGACGAGTCTTCTGTGGGCCCGCCGCGGACGCTCGTGCGGGCTGCGCCGCGCACCCCTGGATCGTGGGCGTCCCGTTTCGGTCGTGCGTCGCCTTGTGCAACCGGCCTGCCATCGGCTAGATCACCGCCCGCGTGCGACGCCGAAGTCGCACAGAAGGCGATTCCCATGTCCTCTCCCGATCCCCGCCCCTATCTGGTGGTCACGTCCATCCTCGATTCGGTGGCGCGCGCCGCCGCCGCCACCCTCTCCCACGCGGACGCGCTCGAGCGCGCTCAGGCCGCCGCCGAAGGCCTCGAGGTCGCCGGCATCGACGTCGTCGAGCTGCCCGTGGCGCCCCACGTCTTCGCCGCCCTGCGCAAGCACGTAGGCGGGCCGCAGGAGCAGGTCGGGCTGTACGATGTGTTCCCGCTCGCCAGCCACCTCGACCTCGAGATGCGCAAGGTCGCCGGACAGTTCCTGGCCGCAGACGCCCTCTGGACGCTCGAGAGCCAGCAGCTGCTGGGCGGGATCCCGCTGAACCTGCACATCGACTTGCCGAAGGGTTGGGACAACGACCCCAAGAAGGTGCACGAACGGCTGATGGGCGCCGGCGCCCTCGACCTCAGCGCCGACGGCATCGAGACTTTCAAGACGGTGAAGCAGAAGTGGGACGCCAAGGTGATTCCCATGGCCCAGACCGCTTGACACGATTCCGACGTCCGGCTAAGTAGCGCGCTCGCCGCGGCGTGACACCATTCGGGGATCGTCTAATGGCAGGACACCAGATTCTGGTTCTGGTTATCTAGGTTCGAGTCCTAGTCCCCGAGCAAATGCTCTCGGTAACCAGTGGTGCCAGATCTTCGGATCTGGTTGACAACACCCAGGCCCCATCGTCTAGCGGTTAGGACATCGGCCTCTCACGCCGGTAACGGGGGTTCAAGTCCCCCTGGGGTCACTACGCCAGCTCGCACTTCGCGGGCTGGCGTTTTTCTTTCCGCCTGCGCCGAGGCTTCTGGGCCCGTGGCTGCTTCTGGGCCCGTGGCTGCTTCTGCGCCCGTGGCTGCTGCTGCGCCCGTGGCTGCTGCTGCGCCCGCGGGACGGTGGGGACAGCTGCGGCCGGACGGGCGCGGCTATACAAGCACCATATTACTCGTGTATACTATCGGCAATACCACCGCGTTATGCTGTGAAACTTCAGTTCTGGCACTTGACCCATGGGAAACTCCACCGCATGCTTCGATCGTCCCGAACGCCGGAGCGCGCGCATGACAATTCAGACGTGGAAACAGGCCCTCACAGGTCGCATTGCGAGCGATTTGGCCGACGAGATCGACGCCTTCGAGGGCCAGATCGAGCTCAAGAAGCAGGGGCGTGTGGGCGACAAGCTCTTCGCCGAGACCCGGCTGCGGCGCGGCGCCTACGGGCAACGCTACGACAACGGCCTGCGCCACGACGGAACCGGACAGAAGACCCTGACCTTCCCGTCGGGCGAGATCACCAAGGGACCGGGGACGTTCTGGGACGCGCCCGGCATGATGCGCGTGAAGATCCCCTTCGGGGCCGTCAGTCCTGAGCAGCTCGAGGTGTTGGCCGACCTGGCGGAGGAGTACTCCGACGACATCCTGCACGTGACGACCCGGCAGGACATTCAGCTGCATTTCGTCCACATCGAGGACACGCCCGACCTGATGCGGCGCCTCGGAGCCGTCGGCATCACGACGCGCGAAGCCTGCGGCAACGCCGTGCGCAACGTCTCGGCCTGTCCCTACGCCGGCACCTGCCACACGGAGAGCTTCGACGTCACGCCCCACGCGCAGGCGCTGGCGGACTTCCTGCTCGGCCACCCGGACACCCAGGACTTCGGGCGCAAGTTCAAGGCCGCCTTCAGCGGCTGCGCGGACGAACCCTGTGGGCTCACGCGCTTCCACGATCTGGGCCTGGTCGCGCGTGAGCGCACGCAGGACGGCGTGGCCGTGCGCGGCTTCCTCGTCCTGGTCGGCGGTGGCCTCGGCGCGGTGCCCGTGCAGGCCAAGGTGTTGACGGAGTTCTGCCCCGAGCAGGAGCTCCTGCCCACGGCCCAAGCCCTGTGCCGCGTCTTCGCCCAGCATGGCGAGCGCGAGAGCCGCGCCCGCGCGCGCCTGAAGTTCCTGGTGCAGAAGCTGGGCATCGAGGCTCTGCGCGAGCTCGTCGCGCAGGAGCGCAGCCAGCTGCTGGAGGATCCGCGCTGGACGGCCCATCTCGACGCTGCACCGGCGGACCCAGATCCACGCAGCGCGCCCTCGCCTTTGGCCGAGCCGGGCTCGAGGGCAGAACGGAGCTGGCAGGGGACCAACGTGCGGACCCAGGCGCAGGATGGCTATCACGTCGTGAGCGTCAGCCTGCCCCTGGGAGACTTCACGGCCGAGCAGGCGCGCGGCGTGGCCGACCTGGGTCGTCGCTTCAGCCACGAAGCCCTGCGCTTCACCGTGGAGCAGAACGTGGTGCTGCGCTGGGTCGCGGGTGCGGACGTCCCCGCTCTCTACGCCGCCCTCGACGCGCTCGGGCTGGGTGAGGACGGCGCGGACGGGCTGCTCGATCCGACGTCCTGCCCCGGCACCGACACCTGCAAGCTCGGCATCGCCTCCAGCCGCGGTCTGGCCAAGGAGCTACGGCGCTCCCTGCGCGTCGTGGCCGACGATCTCGACCCTGCGGTGAAGCGCCTGCGCGTGAAGATGAGCGGCTGCTTCAACTCCTGCAGTCAGCACCACGTGGCGGACCTGGGCTTCCTGGGCGTGAGTCGCAGCGTGGGGGGCCGGCGTGTACCGCACTTCAACCTGGTCCTGGGCGGTCGCTACCGCGACAACGGCGGCGCCTACGGGGTGGTCGTCGGCGCCGTACCCGCGCGCAACGCGCCCGAGGCCGTGCGCCTGATCACGAACAAATACGCCGCCGAACGGCAGGAAGACGAGAGCCTCGAGGCCTTCGTCGAGCGGCTGGGCAAGGCGGCCATCCGCACCCTGCTCGCGCCCATCTCCAAGCCTCCCCCCTACGAGGTCGACCCCAGCTACTACCGCGACTTCGGCGATCCGCGCGAGTACACGCTGGGCGACATGGGCATCGGCGAGTGCGCTGGCGAGCTGGTGCCGGCCGTCGAGTTCGCGCTCTCGGCCGCCGAGCAGAAGCTCTGGGGAGCCCAGGACGAGCTCGAATCCGGAGCTGCCGCGGGCGCCGCCGGCAACGCCTACCAAGCCATGCTCGTGGCCGCGGCGGGCCTGGTGCGCCACCTCGGCGGACAGGTTCGAGACGAACCCGACGAGGTCGTGGCGGCCTTCCGCCAGCACGTCTACGCGCCCGGGCATTTCCATGATCCCTTCGCCAAGGACAAGTTCGGCCGCTACCTCTTCTCGCTGCACGACTCCAAGGCCCACGAGGGCGCCTCCGTGGAGACGGCGCACCGCATCCTCGACGAGGCCCGCCTGTTCCTGGAGGCCGCCTACGCCTGCACCGAGCGCCTGCTCGAGGCGGGTTCCCAGGCGTCCGCGAGCGCGGAGACCGCCATCCCTAGCTCGGGAGAACGCGCATGATTCCGCAACGTATTCGTGTGAAGCTCTACGCCGAGGACACTTCTCAGACGGACGTCGAGCCCTTCGTCGCGCTCTTCCATGGCTTCATCCGAGAGGCGCGCTTGCCCGGTCTGTGGATCGACGTCGTGGACTACGGTCATGTGCGGCGCGGCCCGGGTGCGTTGCTCGTCGGCCACGAGGCGGACCTGAGCTGGGACCTCCTCGATGGCCGCCCCGGCCTCTCCTACACGCGCAAGCGCGGGGAAGCGCCCTCGCTCGAACAGGCCCTGCGCGAGACGCTCGAGCACGCCCTCGAGGCGGCGGCAGCGGTGGAGGCGCGGTCCGGCCTGCGCCTGCAGCGCCAAGGTCTGAGCGTGACCTTGATCGATCGCTTGCGTGCTCCTCGGGAGCCCGGTCGCATCGAGCAATTGCGGCTTGCGCTGGGTGCGGCGGCGGAACCGCTCCTCGGCAGCCGGCATGCGTCCGTCGACGAGGTGTCCCCGGACGACGTCGCGACCGACCGTGGCGACGCCCGCGCAGCGGTCACGCTGCGCCTCTAGCGGCGCTTCAGCGCGCGGGCGCTGCCTGTTCGAGCTCGCGCAGGCGCGGGATCAGCGGCGCGTCGGCGGGCGGCAGCGCGCGCGAGTGGAGCTCGTCGATCGGGCACCACTCGTGATCGGCGATCTCGAGGTGGCGGATCTCGCCTGATACGAGCCGACAATCGTAGAAGAGCAGGAGCACGTCGCGGTCGTCGTAGGCGTGGAAGACGACCTCGACGATGCGCCCGACCTCGAGCTCGACGCCGCACTCTTCGCGGCATTCGCGTCGAAGCGCCTGCTCCGGGGACTCGCCCGCTTCGAGCTTGCCGCCCGGAAACTCCCAGAGTCCCGCCAGATGCGTGCCTTCGGGGCGCTGGGTCAGGAGCACCCTGCCCTCGCGACGTATGATCGCGGCCACCACCACGAGCCTCGGGACGACCGACGCCGCGTCGCTCACACCACCGCGAGATCGCCACCGAGGGCCCAATCCTCACGCTGCCGCACGGCGTCGCTCGGGCCGGCCAGGGTCACCTGCGTGTGCTCGTCGCGATTGGCGGTCGAGTCGGCCGGGCTCTCCAGCAGCACCAGCAAGCGCCCCTCGAACAGCCCCACGGCGCGCAGGTTCAGCCAGGGCAGCGAGCGCTTGTGGAGGTCGCCGAAGCGGGGCGCGAAGTCCGCTGGCGAGCGCAAGCTCATGCGTGCGGCGACACCTCGGGCGACGCCACGCGCGTCCAACAGGCGCACACCGTCGAATTCGGGGCAGTCATCGAGGGACTGCACCCACGACACCAACTCGGCCAGACGCTCATCAAAAATGTCCATGAGGGCTCCTCGGGGCGGCCCCCATACGGTGCTCCCCGAGCATGGAGGCCACAAGGGCACGGACCTCTGGGCTTTGAGAGTGCTCACGCCCCCCGGCAGGCATGGTCGAAGTTCCATCGCCCACGCAGACATAGGTTTGACCCGGCCTGGCGCGCGCCGTAATTCACGCGCCATGACACACGCGTTCAAGGTCGCCGTGCTCGGGGCCAGCGGCTTGGTCGGTCGCACGATGCTTCAGATTCTCGAACAGCGGCGCTTCCCCGTGAGCGAGCTCGTGCCCCTCGCCTCGCCGCGCAGCGCCGGTCGCAAGGTGACCTTCGCCGGGCGTGAATACACCGTGAAGGCGGTCTCCAAGGAGGCCTTCGAGGGTGTGGATCTGGCTCTGTTCAGCGCGGGTGGTGGACCCTCACGACAGTGGGCGCCCGTCGCGGCGGCCGCGGGTGCGCTCGTGGTCGACAACTCCTCGGCCTTCCGCATGGATCCCGACGTTCCACTGTGCGTGCCCGAGGTGAACCTGGAGCAGGCGCGTCGTCCGCCCAAGGGCATCGTCGCCAACCCCAACTGCTCGACCATCCAGCTCTTGGTCGCGCTGGCGCCGCTGCATCGAGAGATCCCGATCCGCCGCATCGTCGTCTCGAGTTACCAGGCCGTGAGCGGCGCGGGGTCGAGGGCGAGCGAATGCCTGGTCGCGCAGAGGCGCGCTCTGGCCGCGGACGAGGTGCCCGAGCCCGGTGCCATCGGTGCGGTGCTCGAGGGGGATCTGCTGATGCAGTGGACGCCGGATCCCGTGACGGGCTACCAGGAGGAGGAGCTGAAGCTCATCCACGAGAGCCGGAAGATCCTGGGCATGCCGGAGCTGATGGTGTCGCCGACCTGTGTCCGCGTCCCCGTCGACACGGGCCACGCCGAGGCCGTGTGCGTGGAGTTCGAAGCGCCGATGACGCCCGAACGCGCACGTGCGTTGCTGAAGGCGGCGCCTGGCGTCGAGGTGATCGACGACCTGCCCGCCGGCGTCTACCCCAAGCCCTCCATGGCTGCGGGGCGCGACCCCGTGCTCGTCGGGCGCATCCGAGAGGACCTCGGCCTGGCTGGAGGGATCTGCCTCTACGTGGTCGCGGACAACCTGCGCAAAGGCGCGGCACTCAACGCCATCCAGATCGCGGAAAGCCTGCTGCTCTCATGAGCAGGCACCGCGCGCTCGGCCTGACCAATTGTCAACGTGGACGCTGGGCGCGAGCCGCCGTTGCCAGTTTGTCGAGGCAGGTTGACTCGACGTGGAATGCGGCGGGACTTTCGACATGGACTGAACTTTGCTTGAATGGAAGACCATGACGCGAACCGTCCTCCTTCTCCTCGCGGTGTTCGTCCTCGAGTTGGCTCCGCGCCCTGCGGCAGCGCAGCTCACGAGCGGCAACATCGCCCTGTCCATGTACCAAGTGACCGAGGGCGGCGTGGTGACGCGCACCACCGCCACGGACCTGGGAAAGGCGCTGAACGCGGCGCAGTGCGCCGACGCCGCGAACGTGGACGTGGGCTTCACGACCACCAACGCGCCGAGCGGCATCCTGTTCGTGGATCTGTGGGTCGGCACGCCCTCGGAGGATTGCTCCACCGCGGTGTCCCGCGTCCCCGGTGACATGCGCATCTGCACGCACCTGACGCCCGATCCCACGCTCGACGCCACCGACGGATCCTTCACCGTCTCGCTCGCCGATCTGATCGCGGGCTCGACCGCGTGCACGACCGGCGGCAGCGAGGTGAGCTTGAATCTCTGGGCGCTGGCCACGGGCGAGACCGAGACCACCGGCACCATCACCGCGGATCAATTCGGCTACATCCAGTTCTCGGTGGACCCGACGGCGCCCGCGGCCCCGGTGCCCAACCAGACGACAGCCAGCGGCGACACCGGCATCTCGATCACGTGGCCCGCTGCCGCGGAGACGGACGTGACCTATCGAGCCTACGTCGACAGCGCCTCGGGCAGCTGCGATACGGGCACGCTGACGGCAGGCGCCGCCGCGCCCGTGGGTGACCCGACCATCCCCAGCCAGAGCACGGGCTCGGACGCGAGCGGCATCACCCTCAGCGCCGCCGACTTCGGCCTGGAAGACGGCCAGAGCGCCTTGGTCGCGATCACGTCCGTGGACGCCAACGACAACGAGAGCGTTCTCTCCCAGACCGTCTGCGTGACACGAGTTCCCAGCGCCGGCTTCTGCGACGTCTACGCGGCTGACTCGGGCGAGCCCTGCCCCCAGGGCTGCGCCGTCAGCCAGCCGGGCGCCGGCGGCTCGCCGCTGCCGCTCCTTCCCCTGCTCGCCCTCGTCCTCGGCCTCGCACGCCGTCGGAGCCGTCGATGATCAAGCCCGCCTTCGCCTGTGCTCTCGCCTGTTCGGCGGTCCTGGCATGCGCCCTCTCCTTCGCACCTGTCGCACGGGCGCAGGACTTCGGCGCCTCGACCTGGTCCGATCAGGACCTCGAGGATCACGCCTCGCCGGAGCACTTCACCTGGGAGCTGCGCCTCGGGACCTACACACCCAACACCGGCGGCAGCGCCTTCACCCAGGTCTTCCCCGGAGACTCGGGGCCGATGGTGGCGCTGGAGCTGGACGCCCATATCGTGCGCATCCCGTACGTGGGCATCCTTGGCCTGGGCGTCTCGGCCGGCTGGGCGCGCTACAGCGGCCGGTCCTGCACCACCTCGGGAGGTACACTCGTCTGCCCGACGGGCAGCGCGGCGGACAGCTCGGGCGAGAAGGCCAAACTCTCGCTCTTCCCCATCTCCACCATGGCCGTGCTCCGGATCGATGCCCTGGCGCGCGAGCTCGACATCCCCTTCGTGTTCACCGGCAAGCTCGGTCTCGACACCATCTTCTTTCACTCGACCACGGGCAGCCGCACGGACGGCAAGGGGCACAGCCTCGGTCTGCGCTGGGGCGTGCAGGTGGCGCTCGAGCTCGACTTCCTGGACATGCACGCGGCTCGCGCGCTGGACGAGGACTGGGGCATCAACCACAGCTTCCTCTTCTTCGAGCTCTACGGCTCCACGGCCAACTCCACGCTGCCTCTAGGCGACCGCACCTTCGCGGCCGGCCTGGGCATGACGTTCTGATCCCGCCCCGTGGCCACGCCCCGTTTCCCCCATTGGGTTCGCCTACAGCTGGCCTACGACGGGACGGACTTCGCGGGTTGGCAGTCGCAGCCCGGTCAGCGCACGGTTCAAGGAGAGCTGCACAGCGCCCTCGATCGCGTGGGTATCCCGCACTCGGATAGCTACGGCGCCAGTCGCACGGACGCGGGCGTGCACGCCGAAGCGCAGATGGTCTCCTTCGGCTCGACCCACGTGCTGGCGCCGGCGAGCTGGATCTTGGCCATCAACGGCGAGCTTCCCCCGGACATCGCGGTGCGCGCCGCGTTCCCCGCGCCCTACCGCTACAACCCTCGCCACGACGCCTTGGAGAAAACCTATCGCTACCTGGCGCAGCTGGGCCCCACGCGGGATCCCCTCTGGCGACGCCGCGCGATCTGGGTCGGCCCGCGTCTCTCGCGCCACGATCTGCGCGTGCGACGCCCCGAGGTGCGCGATTGGCTCCACCTCGACGCCATGCAGGACGCCTGCCGCAGACTCGAAGGCGAGCACGACTTTCGCGCCTTTCGTTCCTATCGGGACCAACGCGAGCAGACCCATCGCACGCTCTTCGAGGTCGCCGTCGAACCGGACCTGCTCGGCCAAGCGGGGCTGCTCGGCATCCGCGTCCGGGGCAACGGCTTCATGCACAACATGGTGCGCATCCTCGCCGGCACCTTGCTCGACATCGGACGGGGACGCTGCCGCCCCGAGGCCATCGACACCATGTTGGGCCCCGACGCCAAGCGCAGCACGGTGGGCCCGACGGCTCCCGCCCGTGGCCTGACGCTCGTGTCCATGACCCTCGGCGTGGCGAGCGTGCCTCGGGCGACGCGTTGACGCATCATGCCGACATGCGCGTCCCGCTGAAGTCCTTCGCCCTGGCGTTGCCCCTGCTCTGCCTGAGCGTGGGAGCACAGGCCCAGCGCACGCCCAAGGTCGCCGTGGTGGTCGCGGGGGATCCCGAAGACGAGCTGTTGGCGTTGGCGAACACCTTGAACGAAGCCATCGACGCGGCGCCGGAGCTGAGGCTGCCGGCCGATCGTGCGACCCTGGCCGCCATGGCAGGGGCGCCCGCGCCCGCGGAAGACGACGGCCTCGGGCGCATCCGAAGCCTCCGACGCAGGCTCGCGTGGGAAGGCCCGAACGACCCCGAGATCTTGCACACACTGGGGCGCGGCGTGGGCACCAGCGCCTTGGTCGTGCTGCGCGCGGCCGATGGCGCCGTGAGCCTCGAGGTCTTCGACGTGGGCGCCCGCCAGTACTACGACGAGCTGACCCGCGTGGACATGGCGAACCCCGAGGCGAGCTTGCCCTTCATCGTGTCGCGCGCGCAGGCCGCGTGGCGACGCGCACGGAGCGCGCCCAGCGATCCCGAGGCCACAGCCCCCGCACAGGCCGCCGCGCGCGACGACGCCCACGCCGCTGCCCCCGCGAACGCTGACGCCGCCGTTGGAGCCGAGCCGAGCCCGGCGCGTGCAGCGCATCCCGCGCGCGTCTGGATGCGAAAGAACTGGGCCTATTTCGTGGCCGGCGCCTTGCTGGTGGGGGCGGCCGTGGCGATCGGGCTCTCGGCGCGCAACAACAGCGCCTCCTCCGAGCTCAGCCTGCGTTTCCGCCCCGGTGGAAGCTAGGGCGCTTTGGGGTCAAGCTAGGACCCATGGGCCTGGTCGCACTCGCAACTTCCGCACGTCGACGTGGCGCCCTCGCCCTGGTCGCGTTCGTCTTCTGCGTCGCGCTCGCGCCTCTCGCTAGCCACGCGCAGGCACCCGTGGACGTCTCCGTCGAGTCCCAGCCCACGACTCAGCTGCCCGGGGCGCCCGAAGGTTACGAGGCCGTGGCCGACTCGCGCGCGAGCTGGGTCTATCCAACCGCCGCCAGCTCGGAGGTGCGCGAACTGCGAGACGCCCTGCCCGGGCTGAGGCACGAGATCGGAGCGGCCCTGGGCGCCACCGACTCGGCCCCGCTCTTCCTACGCGTCGCGACCGGCCCCGAGACGCTGCAGCTGTTGGCGCCCGCCGACGCACCACCGCCTGCCTACGCGACCGGCGTGGCCTATCCGGCGCGCGGCCTGATCCTGCTCAGCCTGACCGCGCCCGAGAGCGGCGTGCGCCCCGACATGCGCTCGCTGCTGCTGCACGAGCTGGCTCATGTCGCGCTCCACCGACGCGTGCGCGGCGCCAGCGTGCCGCGCTGGTTCACCGAGGGCCTCGCCGTACAGCTCGCGGGTGAACAGAACCTGGAGCGAATCCGCACGCTCTGGGGCGCCTCCTCCGGCGACAACCTGTTGCCGCTGTCGGCGCTCTCGAACTCGTTCCCGTCCCGCGCCTCCGAAGTGAACTTGGCCTACGCCCAGAGCGCCGACCTGGTCGGCTACCTGATGCGGCGCCCGGACGGTCGCGCGGACCTGTCCGCGGCCTTCGACGAGATGGCGCGGGGCACGTCCTTCGACGACGCCATCGAGCACGCCTACGGCATGTCTCTGGGCGCCCTCGACGCGCACTGGCGCTCCAACCTCCGGGAGCGCTACCAGTCGTGGCCGCTGGCCCTCGGTGGAGGCAGCGTCTGGCTGCTCGCCATCGTGGTGTTGGTCGTCGGCTTCTTCCGCAAGCGACGACGAGACCAGAAGAAGCTCGCCGGCTGGGCTGTGCAGGAAGCGGCGCTCGACAGCGCCGTGGCGGCGGTCGACCGAGAGCTACTCGAACTCTTGCCCCCGCCCCCACTGGACGCGAGCGTGCCCACGGTCGAACACGAGGGTCGGCGTCACACGCTGCATTGAGCGTGTGAGCTTCCCCCGTGTGCGCCGGCGCTAGGCCTTCTTTTCGGGGTCGATCGGGAAGGCGGGCGTGCTGCCCTTCTTCGCGAGCTTCTTCTTACGATCCTGCCCCGCCTTGCGACGCTTGTTGAGGCGCTGAACTTTG
>JAACVI010000129.1 GCA_009992505.1 Myxococcales bacterium | reverse complement strand
GAGGCGATGCCGGACTCTCGCGCGCTTCTGCAACAGGCTGCTAGAGCGAGTGGATCGCGACGTCGAGGTCGTGGTTGATGGAGACGAGGGCGCCGTTGTCGAGCGGCGTGTAGCCTGGGCTGACCTTTCCCTCGTATCCATCGCTGACCAGCATCACGTAGCGCAGCGAACTCGCCGCTCCACCGGGAGGTTCGGAGATGCCGGGCCTCAGATCGTGGATGCCCTGGCGCTCCACCATCGCCATGTTGGCGCCGCGTCGCAGGCCGAACATGTAGCGGCCGTTCGTGAGCACGCAGTTCAGACCCGCCTCGGGGGCGCCGATCTCCGCGGCCAGACGATCGACCAGGCGGGTCGCGGAGCGCAGCGCCGACAGCGCGTCACCCTCCGCGAGCTCGGGGCTGTCCAGGCTGCCGGCGTCGTTCAAGAACGCCAGGATCAGGTGGAAGAAGACCTCGCTGTCGGTCGCGCCGCGCACGCTGCGCTGGAGGAAATCGGGCAAGGACTCGAGCAGGCGAGGGCGCAGCGCCTCGAAGCGCTGAATGGTGCCGGAGTGGGCAAAGAGCCAGCTCTTGAAGCGGAAGGGGTGCGTGTTCTCGGAGCGAAAGTCGCCCACGGTGGGCTGCCTCAGGTGCAGCACGACGCAATCGGAGCGCACGCCCTCGACCACGCGCGACCAGTCGAGGGGCTCGCCTTCGACGCGGGGGCGCTTCTTGTGGAGCATTTCGCCGCCCTGGTAGAAGCCGACTCCCCAGCCGCTCGGGCCGGTCGGCGGGTGGGCCGAGACCATCGCCCGCTCTTGGTAGAGCGCATCCGCCAGCCGGTCGGCGCGGTTCGCCATGTATCCTACCAATCTACCCATGGTCTCGTATCCTCCTCAGGACTTCGTGGTCCCTGGGACTCTGGTGTCCCTGTTGTGACGCGCGAGCTGGGTGGTTTCTTCCACCCCACCCACGTCCGGATGTTTCACACCGACTCCCCGACCGAGCTCCCCGCACGCGCCGAAGACCGATTTCGCGCGGGAGCCGGGCGTTCGGGCCGGGCCGGTTCAGTTCTGCGGCTATCAAGCGGCGTCGAGACTCTGACGAACCAAGTCCACGGTATCACGGGCCCTCTGGGGCGGCAACGCAGCCCCCATATCGGGAGCCTGGGGAGGGCGCTCTCGGGCCTCCTCGTCGTCGGCCTCGCGCTCGGTTTCAGCGAGCCTCGTGCGCACGCCGCGACCCCCGAGGCCTACCGCGTCGACGCACAGCTCGACGTCGAGACAGGCGAGCTCTCGGGGCGCCTCGAGATCGACGTCCTGGTGGCGGCGGGCGAGGACACGCTGCGCCTGTGGCTGCTCGCCGATCGCCTGGCCGTGGCGCCGACGGCCATGGACGAGCAGTCCTCGCGCTGGATCTACCCTGGCCGCCTCGACCGCGGCTTCGCGCGCGTGTCGGAGCTCTTCGTGGACGGTCAGAGCGTGCAGGCCGAGCGCGTGGAGCCAAGCGCGGACGAGCATCGCGGGCGCGACGTGGCCGGCTCGGATCTGCGCGTGCCCATCGCGGCGGGTGAGGCGCGACGCGTGCGCTTGAGCATGAGCTTCGAGGTGCATCTGCCGCGTCGCTTCGGTCGCCTGGGGCGGGCCTCGGGCATGCTCTCACTGACGGCGCCTTGGTATCCGCTCTTGCTCGGGCATGGCGATCCTCTGGGCGCGAGCGTGCCTCAACGCGTGCGCCTCGCGCTCTCGCGCGGTGAGGCCTGGGCCATGGGCGAGCCGCTGCCCTCGGGTGAAGCACAGGACTTCGTCACAGGCTTCGTGCCCGTGCTGGTGGCGCCTCACTTCGAAGTCGTCGAATGGCGTGAGGGCGTCGTGCGCGCGCGCCTGATCTCGCCCACGCGCCTCTACCGCGATCCACGGCCCGAGGCGCAGGGCATCTTCGCGCTGCACGACATGGCCCACGTGGACGTGGTCGCGCCCATCCAGGGCGGGCTTCACGACGCGCTCGAGACCTTCGCCGCGGTCGCGCGCGCCACGCCTCCCCACGACATCACCCTGGCGCTCGTTCCTTCGCGCACGGAGCTCGCGGCCGACGCGCCGGGCTTCGTGCTGCTCTCGGACAGGCTCTTCCAGGTCACGCCCATGGAGGCCCTGCAGGCGTTCCATCGTCGCGCCTTGATGCGCGCGCTCTTCGTGCGCTTGCTGGCAGCGCCCGTGGACGCGCTCGAACCCGCCGCCGATCGCGGCCTCGGGCTCAGGCTGCGCGCCACCTTGCTGCTCGACCTCGACGAGACGCGTCGCCATGGACACGTGCGCACGCCGCAGGAGCTGCTCGGGTGGGCGGGCTTCCATCCTACGGTGGATCAGCTGCTCTACGCGCCGCAGGTCGCCTTCGTGGACGCCTACTTCGGCTCTATCGCCGAGCGCGATCCCTTCCGCGAGGCGCCCAGCCGTGCGCGTCAGCCCGGCGCCGGCGGCCGTCGACTGCTCGAGCACGCGCGCGATCTGTTGCCCGCGCAGGTCTTCCGCCACTTCGCCCGCGGCCTCTTGGAGCTCGCCGTGCCCACGCGAGAGCTGCTCCGACGAACCGGCGGCGTGGAGGCGCTCACTCGCCTCAACGACTGGCTGCGCGAGCCCGAGCTGCCCGTGAACTACCGCCTGGGCACCGTGCACTCGACGCGGCTGTCGGATGGCCACTACCGCCACGTCGTGGTCGTGGAGCGCCAGGGCGCCGAGCGTCACGAGCCGGTGGAGGTCGAGATCACGGACACCGAAGGCCATCAGGTGATCGGTCGCTGGGATGGCGTCGGCGTCCGTGGCGAGGTGACAATCGACACCCCCGCGCCTCGCCGCTGGGTGACCGTCGACCCGCGTGGACGCACGGATCAGAGCGCCGCCGTCGCGGGTGGCCATCCGCTGGCGGACGACACCGATCACCTGCCCTTTCGACCGCCGCTGCTGCGCAGCTTCGTGCTCTCCGCGCGCGCCACCGAGGGCGTGCTCGTGGGCCTGGTCGACTTCGCCATTCGTCGTCGCTACGACCTCGAGCACAGCGTCGGCGTCTCCGCCTCGAGCGATGAGCGCAGCTTCGGCGGCAGCCTGCGCTACGGCCAGGGCGTGGGTCCGAAACGCGACAACAACGGGCGCATCGGCGGCGTCTCCGTGGGCGTGGCCATGGCCCGGCTCCGGCCTGGCTTCGGCGTCGACGGCGAGGGGGGCGTGCGCACCTCCCTGCACTTCGGCGCCGGCCTCGACAGCCACCGCTACTTCCTGGACACCCGTCGGGGTGATTCCCTCTCGGGCTCCCTCTCCCTCGGCTTCACGCGCTCGCGCTCGGGCCACGACACGGGCACCGTGGGCTTCATCGCGCGTGGCGATCACAACATCCCCCTCGGTCTGCGCGGGACATTGGTGCTGGTGGCGGGCGCCGCCGGCGTCTTCGGGCGACCCTTGGTCTCCGAGCGCCCAGGTCTCGGTGGGCCTGCGCTCCTGCGCGGCTACGAGGCGGACGAAGTGCTGGGCGACGTGGCCGCCTTCGCCGTGGCCGAGGCGCGCGGCACCGTGCTCTCAGATCTGGGCGTGGATCTCTTCAACCTGGTCTGGCTGCGCGAGCTGCAGCTGATCGCCTTCGCCGGTGGCGGCCTGGTGGTGAAGGCCGTCGACGGACGCACCCTCGTGCCCGGCGCGGAGCTCGGCGCGGGCTTGCGCCTGCACTTCGACTACGGCGGCGTGCAGCCGGCGCTGATCGGCCTGGATGTGGCGGCACCCCTGATCCGCACCGCGGCGGCGCGCGCGAGTCGTCCGCCTGTCTCGTTCTCCCTGGTCTTCCAGCAGTACTTCTAGCCCCGCTATTTTTGAGTCGTGCGCGGGGCGCGTTAGCGTTGTCTCGTGGCTGCCACGGACGAACTCCTGCTCGACGCCTACCTGGTGCACCTGAAGGTGGAGCGGGGGCTGTCGAAGCACAGCCTGGACGGCTACTCGCGCGACCTCGGGCGCTTTCTGACCAGTCTCGACCGGCGGGGCGTGCCACTGCGCGAGGCGAGCCTGCCGGATGTGTCGGGCTACCTCGTGTCGTTGGCGGAGCGTGGTCTCGCGGCTCGCTCCCAGGGGCGCGCGCTGAGCGCCGTGCGCGGCTTCCTGCGCTACCTGGTGGAGGAGAAGGAGCTCGCCAGCGATCCGGCGGAGCTGCTGGAGGCGCCCAAGCTGAGCCGACGCTTGCCCTCCGTGCTCGGGCCCGCGGACGTGTTGCGGCTGCTGAACGCGCCCAAGGGCGAGGGCCCGCGTGCGCTGCGTGACCGCGCCATGCTCCACACCATGTACGCCGCGGGTCTGCGCGTGAGCGAGCTCGTGGGCCTGAAGCTGGGCGAGGTGAACCTGGAGGCGGGTTTCCTCACGCCCTTCGGCAAGGGCGACAAGCGGCGGCTGGTGCCCCTAGGCGCGGTCGCTGGCGATTCCATCGCGCGCTACTTGCGAGACGTGCGCCCGCTCTGGGCCAAGGAGTCGGAACCCAGCGTCTTCCTCACCTCGCGCCGTGGGCCCATGACGCGCCAGGCGTTCTGGAAGATCGTGAAGAAGTACGCGCGTGAGGCGGGTATCCGCGGCAGCCTCAAGCCCCACGAATTGCGCCACTCCTTCGCCACGCACCTGCTCCAGGGCGGCGCCGACCTGCGCGCCGTGCAGATGATGCTCGGCCACGCCGACATCTCCACCACCCAGATCTACACCCACGTCACCGGCGATCACCTAAAGCAGGCTCACGCCAAGTATCACCCGCGAGGGTGAACAGAAGGCATCGCCGCCCGCTATGGCCGTCGGCGCCCTACGGCGCCGGGTGGTCGTCGGTCCCTCGACCGAGTTCATGCTCGAGGCGTCGACGCAGGTAGTTGGCCTGACGCTCCGTGGCCAGGCGGTTCACGACGGCGAAGCGCTCGCCGTTCTCCGTCGTCGCCACCAGACGCCAGGTGAGCTTGCGAGGTTTGCGCCTCTCTTTGATCGGTGCCTTCACGGCCTCCACGTCGAGTCGCGCCACGTCACTGAGCGAAACGGGCCGCGTCTTGCTCAAGAGGAAGGGCACGGGGCCATGGCTGCAACGAAGCCAGCCGTCTCTCAGCTCGATCACGGTTCGGTTGAGCCAGGACCCGGCGACGAACCAGCCCAGCCCGATGCCGATCGCGACGTCGATCAGGAGACCGGACTGCATGGCGGCCGACGATTCGCGGGTGAAGCTGATGGCGTAGCTCACGACGATGGACGCGAACCAGATGGCGGTGACGAAAATGAGGAAGCGCGTCGAGGGGCTGCGCCAGCGCAGCGTCGCTCGGAAGAGGTCACTCGTCTTGGCGTTCGAGCGGTAGCCAGCCTGTTCCGTCTTTGCCGGCTCATCGATCTCCATGACCAGTTCGTCGGGTGGCGGCGGCGGCGTGAATCCGAGCGCGAGCCAGGCGTCGCCGTCTCGGTCGAGCCTCACCTCCGCCTCGCAGGACGCACAGCGCAAGGTGCTCCGGTCGGCTCGAATCTCCGGGTCCGGTATGGGCGCCGAGCGAGAGGGGCACTTCAGCATGGTCCCCGCATCGTACAGCCCGCGGCTCCGAGAAGGCGACGGCGCCGGGCCCCCCGCGATTTGCTCTCCGCCATGCGATAGGGTGACCGCATCTGGAGGATTTCATGCAGCGCCTTGTCGGTCTCGGTCTCAGCGCACTCGTGCTCCTCGCCTCCCCTGGCCTGGCGTCGGCGCGCGACTTCTACGTCGAACCGGCCACGGGCAGCCCCGACGGCGATGGCAGCATGGCGGCGCCCTGGCGCACGGTGGAGGAGGTGGTCGCGGCCAACCTGATCCAGACGCGCAACTGGACCACGCTGCCCTACGCCGACGGCGCGACGCTCGGACCCGTGAATGCTGGCGCGCCGATTCAGGCGGGCGACACCCTCTGGCTCGGCTCCGGCTACCACGGTGCGCTCGAGATCACGGGCGCCTACAACAGCGCGCCCATCACCATCGCGGCCGAACCCGGGGCGACGCCGGGGTTGAGCCACGTGCGCTTGCGCTCGGTGGGCGGCTGGGTGCTGCGCGGCGTCTCCGTCAGCCCGTCCTACGCGCCAAGCTACGATCCCATGACCGCCATCGACGTCGACACGCACGGCTACTCGGGGCCGAGCATGGACGTCCGCGTCGAGGGCTGCCGCGTGTTCAGCGTGGAGGACATCTCCGGTTGGAGCGCGAGTGATTGGGTCGCCATGGCCGTGAACGGCATCACGTCGGACGGGGACGACGTGACCGTGCGCGACAACACGCTGACCAACGTCCACTTCGGCATCTCCATGAGCGGCGCGCGCGCGCAGGTGCTGAACAACTCCGTGCGCAACTTCAGCGGCGACGGCATGCGCGGCCTCGGCGACGACAGCCTGTTCGAGCACAACTACGTCGCCAACTGCTACGACGTGGACGACAACCACGACGACGGTTTCCAGAGCTGGTCGGTGGGCCCCGATGGCGTCGGCACGGGCGAAGTGCGCGGTATGACTCTGCGTGGGAACATCATCGTGAACCGCGAGGACCCGGCGCAAGCGCTGTCGGGGCCGCTGCAAGGCATCGGCTGCTTCGACGGCTACTTCACGGACTGGGTGATCGAGAACAATGTCATCCTGGTGGACCACTGGCACGGCATCACGCTGCTCGGCGCTCGCGACTCGCGCATCGTCAACAACACCGTGATGGACATCAACAGCGACGACCCCGGGCCGCCCTGGATCATGATCGCGCCCCACAAGGATGGCACGGAGGGCACGGGCAACCTGGTGCGCAACAACCTCGCGACAGCCATCGCCAACGGGGGCGGCGGCATCGTCGAGGACCACAACCTCCTGATCACGGACGCGGCGGCGCTCTTCGTTTCGCCCAGCGCTCCGTGGGACCTGCACCTCTTGAGGGACGCTCCGGCGGTCGACGTCGGCTCTTCGGAGCAAGCGCCGGTGACGGATCGCGATGGCGTCGCGCGACCCTTCGGCGCCGCGGTCGACGTGGGCGCCTACGAGTGGACCGACGTGCCCCCACCGGCCGACGCCGGAGTCGGCACGGACGCGGGACGCTGGGACGCTGGGGCCGATGGCGGCGGAGCGAGCGCGGACGCGGGCACAGTTGGGGACGCGGGCACGACGGCGTCGAGCGATGGCGGCTGCGGCTGCAGCGTTCCCGGCGCGACGAGCACGGACCACGCGCCGTGGCTGCTCGCGTTCTTCGGCCTCGTCGTGATGCGAAGACGCGTCACGCGCTGAGGCGCCTGCCCGCAGGCGCGGGCGAATGGTGATGGACCATGTGCGTGCAGTCCGCGCCCGGCCTGCACAGGAAGCGCCGCGTCTGGGACTCACGGTCATGGGGACGCATGTTCGCGGGGAGCAGGCGAGGATGTTTCGAGGGGTGGGGTGGTGCGCGATCGTGATCGCGAGCGTTTCGTGTTCAGCGGGTTGCGCGCGCACGGCGCCGTCTCGCACGGCCCCGACCCCGGGCACGCTCCCGCGTGCGGTCATCCAGCGTGTGATTCGCAGCCGCGTCGGCGAGGTGCGGACCTGCGACGAACCCGAGCTCGTCGATCATCATCATCTTCGCGGTCTCGTCGAAGTGCTGCTCGAGATTGGCCCCACAGGCGCCGTGCGGTCCGCGGTCATCACCTTGAACGAGACGGAGAACACGGCTGTCGGCGATTGCATCACGGCCGCGATCGACGGCTGGACCTTTCCGGCTCCGTGGGGCGGCGGCATCGTCGTCGTGACCTACCCGTTCATGCTGACCTCGGGCCCGTCCTGCCGCGCCAGCCGCTGCTGGCCCTCGCCGTGCCGTGGAGCCTGGAGCGGATCAGCTCTCGGGATGATCCGTGGGCTTGCCCGCCGCTTCCCAACCGGCGATGCCGGCGCGCATGAGGCGCACGTCCGCGTAGCCCGCGGAGACGGCGCGGTGAGCGGCGGCGTCCGAGGCGCTGCAGTGCTCGTTGGCGCAGTAGAAGACGAGCGTGCTCGCGTGGTCGGTGGGCAGCTCCGTGGCGACGTCGTAGTCCGACGAGGACGTGAGCAGGCGTGCGCCGGGCAGCGTGCCGTGGTGGGTGCGCGTGTCCGGGGAGTTGGCGTCGATGGGCGTGGCGCTGCCGGCTTCGAGCAGCGCGGCCACCTGGTCCACGCTCACCACCGGAACCGCGGCTTCGGCGGCTGCTGCGGCGGGCGGGCTCTCGACGTTGGAGGGGGAGGCGGGTGCCGCTTCGCTACACGCGGCGAGGCCGAGGACCAAGGACAGACTGAGGACGTGGATTCGGGTCATGCGTGGCTCCAATGAGTTCATTCATCCCTGCGGCACCGAGTATGGCCCAGGTTCCATGGCGCCCCAACCGGGCTCGCGCCACCCTGGACCACCCTGGACCACCCAAGGTGCGGATGTCCCCGTCATGGGGCCGGGAGCCCGCGTGTCGAGTGCCAAGTGCAGACGCCTCGCTTCAGTCGCCTTGCATCAGGCCGCGGATCTTGCCGTCGGCGTCGATGCGCACGCGTTTGGCGGCGGGCTCGCGGGGCAGGGCGGGCATGGTCACGATCTCGCCCATCAACACCGTCACGAAGCCGGCGCCGAGCATGGGGCGAACTTCGCGCACCGTGGCCACGAAGCCCTCGGCCAGGCCGCCGGCCTTGGGGTCATCCGAGAACGAGAGGTGGGTCTTGGCCACGCACACGGGTAGGCCGGGTGCGCACTCGTCGAGGCGAGCGAGGGCGCGCTTGGCCGTCGCGGTGAAGGCCACGTCGCGAGCGCCGTAGATGCGTTGGGCGATGTTGTGCACCTTGTCGCCGTAGCTCTCCTGGAGCGCGTACAGGAAGTGCGGCGCCTTGTCGGGCTCGTCCATGGCGCAGGCCTCCCAGACCACGTCCGCCAGCGCCTCGCCGCCCGCCGCGCCGTCGACGAAGGAGGTGACGCGCGCAGCCTTGGCGCCGCGTCTGTCGGCGTGGGCTTCGACCCGCTTCAGCTTGACCTCCTCGTCGGTGCCGAAGACGTTGACCGCGACCACGGGCGTGAGCCCGAAGCGGCGCACGTTCGCGAGCTGGCGGTCGAGGTGCCCGAGGCCCCGCGCGAGGTCGCCTTCGCCGTGGGCTTCGAGCGCCTTCACGGTCGTGACCAGCACCACGCAGCGCGGCCACAGGCCGGCCTGTCGGCACTTGATGTCGAGGAACTTCTCGCCTCCCAGATCGAAGCCGAAGCCCGCCTCGGTCACCACGAGATCCGAGTAGTGCAGGCCGATGCGGGTCGCCGCGACGCTGGAGCAACCGTGGGCGATGTTGGCGAAGGGTCCGCCGTGCACGAGCGCGGGATCGCCCGCGGCCGTCTGCACCAGGTTGGGCAAGAGCGCGTCGCGCAGCAGCGCGGCCATGGCCGGCGCCGCTTCCAGATCCGCGGCCGTGACGTAGCTGAGGTCGGCGCGTTGCCCGACCACGATGCGCGCGAGGCGTCGCTCGAGGTCCGGTAGATCCTCGGCCAGGCTGAGCACGGCCATCACCTCGCTCGCGGCGGTGATGTCGAAGCGGGTCTCGCGCGGCACGCCGCCGTCGCGTCCGCCCAGGCCCGTGGTGATGTTGCGCAGGGCGCGGTCGTTCACGTCCAGCACGCGCGGCCAGCGCACGCGTCGTGAGTCGAGCCCGCTCGGCGCGCCGAAGTGCAGATCCGTGTCCACCAGCGCCGCCAGGAGATTGTGCGCGGCGCCGATGGCGTGCATGTCGCCGGTGAAGTGCAGGTTGATCTCGTCCGACGGAACGATCTGCGCCGCGCCTCCGCCCGTGCCGCCGCCCTTGATGCCGAAGACGGGCCCGAGGGAGGGCTCGCGCAGCGCCAGACAGACGCTGCGTCCGCGCGCGCGCAGGCCCATGGTCAAGGCCACGCTCACGGTGGTCTTGCCTTCGCCGGCCTTGGTCGGGGTCACGGCCGAGACCAGCACCAAGCGACCCTTGCCCGACGCGGGGCGGCTCAGGGCGGCGTGTTCGATCTTGGCGGCGTGGCGGCCTACGGGGACGAGATCGTCAGGGTGGATGCCGAGATCCGTGGCGACTTCGTCGATGCTGCGCATGGCCGGGTCATATCACGTGGACGGCCCTTCGTGCGGGCTTCGTGCCTTGCCCCGCAGACGCCGCAAGAGCGTGGCGAAATCCTCCGGATCCGGCGCCTGAAAGCGCAGCCGCTCTCCGCTCGTCGGATGGGTGAAACCCAGGCTGGCGGCGTGCAGCATCACCCGCGGCGCGCCCTGGCGTGGGCCCACGTAGTCACGGATGTAGACCGCCTCGCCCACCAGCGGCGTGCCCGCCTCACTCAGGTGGATGCGGATCTGATGCTGGCGTCCGGTCGAGAGCGTGCAGCGCACGAGGGTCGCGCCACGCAGGCGTTCGAGCTTCTCGACCACGGTCTTGGCTTCTCGGGTGTTCGCCGGCGGATCCGAGTTCTCGAGGCGGAACACGCCCCAGGAGCCGCGCAGACCGTCGCCGCGATCCTCCATCAACCAGGTGTGATGGGTCGCCGAATGCGCGTCACCCTGGGCCAGCGCGCGGTAGCTGCGCTCGGTCGTGTGCTCGGCGAACTGCTCCTTGAGCAGGCGTCGCGCCTCGGCCGTGCGCGCGAAGAGCAGGAGCCCCGAGGTGCCACGATCGATGCGATGCACGACCTCGAGCGCTCGGGGTCGACGCTTCTCGCGTCGTGCCAGGATGGCCGCCGCGCGCTCCACCAGGGAGTCCGGATCGCTGCCGCGCACGGGCACGGAGAGCATGTCGGACGGCTTGTTCACCACCACCACGTCCGCGTCCACGTACACGATGCCGATGCGACCCGGCGTGTGGCGTGGTGCGTCGACGTGCAGGGAGACGCGCTCGCCCTCGACCATGCGCCGCGCCGGGTCGAGACAGGTCGTGCCGTCCACCTGCACCTTGCCGCGCTGACACCAGGTCTTGACCTGGTTCCAGGACGAATCCGCGGGTATGCCCTCGCGTGGACCGCGCAAGAGCGCGGAGAGCGTGCGGCCCGCCTCCTCGGCGTTCACCTGGAAGCTGGGTGGCGTGCGGGTCATGAGCGCGTGCGGACCGAGGGGGACGAGGACGACATCCCGCGCTCTACCACGGCTCGGGCGCTCGGGCTGGCCTCCCGCGGGTGTTCGCCCGCTGTCGCGCCCTGGGGCTCCCATCCGCCCCGAATTGTCGATCCTTCGCGCGGGACCTGCGGCCGTGAGGAAGCGCCCCACAGACGGGGCCGAGACGTGCTAGAAGGCACGCCCCGGGCGAGCCTCGCGGCGACCCGTTCGGCGATTTCCTTTGGCCCGCCGCATCTCTGGAGACCTACATGGCCCACTTCCCGCAGCCCACCTCGGGCACCCCGCTCTCGATGGATGGCGACAAGCTCGTCGTCCCGAATGACCCGATCCTGCCCTTCATCGAAGGTGACGGCGTCGGGCCGGACATCATGGCCGCCGCTGTGCGCGTGCTCGACGCGGCGGTGGAGAAGACCTTCAAGGGCGAGAAGAAGATCGCGTGGTACGAGGTCTTCGCGGGTCAGAAGGCCTTCGACACCTACGGCGAGTGGCTGCCCCAGGGCACGCTCGACGCCTTCGCGAAGTACCTGGTGGGCATCAAGGGTCCGCTGACCACGCCCATCGGCGGCGGCATCACCTCGCTCAACGTGGCGCTGCGCCAGACGCTCGACCTCTACGTCTGCCTGCGCCCCGTGCGCCACTTCAGCGGTGTGCCTTCCCCCGTGAAGCGCCCCGGCGACGTGGACATGGTGATCTTCCGCGAGAACACCGAGGACATCTACGCTGGCATCGAGTTCGAGCGTGGCACGGAGGACGTGAAGAAGGTGCTCGCCTTCCTGAAGGAGAACTTCCCTAAGCGCTTCAGTAAGATCCGCTTCCCCGACAGCTGCGGCATCGGCATCAAGCCGGTCAGCGAAGAGGGCACGAAGCGCCTGATGCGCGCCGCGATCCAGCACGCCATCAGCCATGAGCTGCCCAACGTCACCATCGTGCACAAGGGCAACATCATGAAGTACACGGAGGGCGCCTTCCGCAACTGGGCCTACCAGGTCGCGGATCAAGAGTTCGCCGAGCAGACGTACTCCTGGGATCGCTGGGAGCGCACCAAGAGGGCGAAGGGCGAGCAGGCCGCCAACGCCGAGCAGAAGGCCGCGCTCGCGTCGGGCAAGATCCTGGTCAAGGACGCCATCGCCGACATCGCGCTGCAGCAGGTGCTGACGCGGCCCAAGGAGTTCAGCATCATCGCGACGCTGAACCTCAACGGCGACTACCTCTCCGACGCCCTCGCGGCGCAGGTGGGTGGCATCGGCATCGCCCCCGGCGGCAACGCCAACTACGTCAACGGACGCGCCATCTTCGAGGCCACCCACGGCACGGCGCCGAAGTACGCCGGCCAGGACAAGGTGAACCCCTCCAGCGTGATCCTCAGCGGCGAGATGATGTTCCGCCACCTCGGCTGGAACGCGGCCGCCGACCTCGTGATCAAGGGCGTCGAAGGCGCCATCGAGTCCAAGCGTGTGACTTATGATTTCGCCCGCCAGATGGAGGGCGCGACCGAGATTAAATGTTCCGAATTCGCAGACAATATCATCCAACACATGGAGGGTTGAACCATGCCGCAGCGTAAGAAGGTCGCACTCATCGGGGCCGGAAACATCGGAGGCGAGCTCGCCTCCTTGGTCGCGCGTCGTCAACTCGGCGACGTGATCCTGGTCGACATCCCGGACAAGGAAGGCGTCGCCAAGGGCAAGGCCCTCGACATCGCCCAGGCCTGCGCGCTGGACGGCTTCGACGCCAAGCTCAAGGGCACCAGCAACTACGCGGACATCAAGGGCGCGGACGTCTGCATCGTCACCGCGGGTGTGCCGCGTAAGCCAGGCATGAGCCGCGATGACCTCCTCAGCATCAACCTGAAGATCATCCGCAGCGTCGCCAAGGGCATCAAGGAGAACGCACCCGGCGCCTTCGTCATCGTCATTTCGAACCCACTCGACGCGATGGTCTACGAGATGCAGAAGGTCACGGGCTTCAAGCGCAACAAGGTCGTCGGCATGGCTGGCGCCCTCGACGCGGCGCGCTTCCAGCACTTCATCGCGGACGAGCTGAACGTCTCGACCAAGGAAGTGAACGCGCTCGTGCTCGGTGGTCATGGCGACTCCATGGTGCCGACACTGAGCTACTGCACCGTCAACGGCGTGCCCGTGCGTCAGCTGATCTCGCAGGAGAAGCTCGACGCCATCGTGGCCCGCACCAAGGCCGGCGGCGGCGAGCTCGTGGCTCTGATGGGCACCAGCGCCTACGTCGCGCCCGCGGCTGGCGCCATCGCCATGGCCGCGAGCTTCCTGCTCGACCAGAAGCGCCTGATCGCCTGCGCCGCCCCCACGGACGGCAGCTACGGTCTCGAGGGCATCTACATCGGTCAGCCCGCCATCATCGGCGCCGGTGGCGTCGAGAAGATCATCGAGGTCGAGCTCTCGGCCGACGAGAAGGCGCTGCTCAAGAAGAGCGCCGAAGCCGTGCGTGGCCTGCTGGCCGACGCCGAGAAGCTGTGATTCGACGATGAAGATTCATGAGTATCAGGCCAAGAGCCTGTATCAGAGGTACGGCATCCCGACCCCGAAGGGCATCCTCGCCCTGAGCGTCGCGGAGGCCAAAGAGGCGGCGAAGAAGCTCATCGCCGAGACCGGCAACGAGGTCGTCGTCGTCAAGGCGCAGATCCACGCGGGCGGTCGCGGCAAGGGCGGCGGCGTCAAGGTCGTGAAGGGCGCGGACGCGGCCGAAGCGGCGGCCAAGCAGATCCTCGGCATGACACTCGTCACGCACCAGACCGGCCCCGAGGGCAAAGAGGTGCAGCGCCTGTACATCGAACAGGGGCTCGCCATCGCCAGCGAGCTGTACCTCGCGCTGGCCATCGATCGCGAGAGCCGGCGTGTGGTCGTCATGGCCTCCACCGAGGGCGGCGTCGAGATCGAGAAGGTCGCCGAGGAGACGCCCGAGAAGATCCTCAAGATCTTCGTCGATCCCGCCATCGGCCTGATGCCCTACCAGACGCGTCAGCTCGCCTTCGGGCTCGGGCTGTCGAAGAAGGCCCAGAAGAGCTTCGCACCGCTCGTGACGAAGTTGGTCGATCTCTTCGTGAAGGAGGACTGCTCCATCGCCGAGATCAACCCGCTCGTGGTCACCAAGGACGAGGACGTCGTCGCCCTCGACGCCAAGGTGAACTTCGACGACAACGCCGCGTTCCGTCACCGCGAACTCTGGGAGTCCATGAAGGATCTCTCGGAGGAGGCGCCGACGGAGACCGAGGCCAAGAAGTTCGATCTGAGCTTCATCCAGCTCGACGGCAACATCGGCTGCTTGGTCAACGGCGCGGGCCTAGCCATGAGCACGATGGACACCATCAAGCACTTCGGCGGTGAGCCCGCGAACTTCCTCGACGTCGGTGGCGGCGCGTCGGAAGAAGCGGTCACCAAGGCCTTCGGGATCATCCTGGAGAGCAAGAACGTTCGCGGCATCTTCGTGAACATCTTCGGCGGCATCATGCAGTGCGACGTGGTCGCGCAGGGTGTCGTCAACGCCACGCGCAAGCTCGGGCTGAAGGTGCCGTTGGTGGTGCGCCTCGAGGGCACCAACGTCGAGGAGGGCAAGAAGATCCTCGCCCAGAGCGGGCTCGCCATCACCCCCGCCAACACCATGGCAGAGGGCGCCGAGATGATCGTCGCGCTCGCGAAGAAGGGAGCCTGAAGAATGTCGATCTTCGTCAACGCCGACACGCGGCTCATCGTTCAAGGAATCACCGGATCGGCCGGCTCCTTCCACGCCACTCAGATGGTCGAATACGGCACCAAGGTCGTGGCGGGCGTCACGCCCGGTCGCGGCGGGCAGCGCTGGAATGACCACGCGCCCATCTACGACACGGTGCGGGATGCGGTGGAGAAGGAGGGGGCCAACGCCTCCGTCATCTTCGTGCCGCCGCCCTTCGCCGCCGACGCGATCCTCGAGGCCGCCGACGCGGGCGTCGAGCTCATCGTCTGCATCACCGAGGGCATCCCCGTTCTGGACATGCTCAAGGTGCGCCGCGTGCTCGATACGCAGACGCGTTCGCGGCTGATCGGACCCAACTGCCCCGGTGTGATCACGCCGGGCACGAAGGACAAGCCCGGCTGCAAGATCGGCATCATGCCCGCCAAGGTGCATCTGCCGGGTCGCATGGGCGTCGTCAGCAAGAGTGGCACGCTGACGTACGAAGCCGTCGGTCAGCTCACGGCCCTCGGCATCGGGCAGAGCACGGCCGTGGGCATCGGTGGTGATCCCATCAACGGCACGGATTTCATCGAGGTGCTCTCGCGCTTCCAGGAAGATCCCGACACCGACGGTGTGATCATGATCGGCGAGATCGGCGGCAACGCCGAGGAGCTGGCGGCGGCGTGGATCAAGGACAACTTCAAGAAGCCCATCGCCGGCTTCATCGCAGGTCGCACGGCGCCTCCCGGCAAGCGCATGGGTCACGCTGGCGCGATCATCTCGGGCGGCAAGGGCACGGCAGACGCGAAGATCGCGGCCTTGGAAGAGGCTGGCGTGAAGGTCGCGCCGACGCCCTCCGACATGGGCACGACCCTGGCGTCTCTGCTCCGTTGAGCGCGGCTTCGCCTTTGGGCTGAAGTCGACCGAAATTCCTCGGGAATCGCCTTGCGAAAGGCCTCCGAGGGAGCTACCCCCCGCGGGCTCGCCACGCAGATGCGTCGCGGGCCCGCGTCAATTTCGCGGAACATCCTCACCACTCTTCGAGCCCCCCTTCTTCGATCCCCCCTGTTCGAAAACAGCGAGAGAGCAGCACCATGGCCACCGAACGCACCCTGAGCATCATCAAGCCGGACGCCGTCGAGCAGCACCACATCGGCGGCATCGTCTCGCTGATCGAGGGCGCCGACCTGCACATCCTCGGCATGCGCATGATCCACCTTACGCGCCCCCAGGCCGAGGGCTTCTACGCCGTCCATAAGGAGCGCCCCTTCTTCGGCGAGCTGGTCCAGTTCATGACGCGCGGTCCCGTCGTGGTCATGGCACTCGAGGCCGAAGACGCCGTCGCGCGCTACCGCAAGCTGATGGGCGCCACCAACCCCGCGGACGCCGTGGACGGCACCATCCGCAAGGCCTTCGGCGGCAGCATCGGCGAGAACGCCTGCCACGGCTCCGACTCGGTCGAGAACGCCAAGGTCGAGGTGGGTTACTTCTTCCCCGGCTATCAGACTCTCTGATCCCACGGGCCCAGCCAGGGCCGATCCGCGGCTTCCCTCATCGCTCCCTCGGTCGCGGTACGGCTGCACCGCTCCATCGGTCGCTGCGGGGGCGCTCGCGGCTCGACCCCGTCTGAACCCGTGGGGGAACGACCTGGGCCGATCCGCCGTCGATGCACGAATGTGGGGCGCGGGACTTGGGCCGTGCCGGACCCGATTTCCGGAAGCGATTGAGCCTTGCTCGGAATTTCGGCGACCGCCCGCGGGGAGGCTCGCCTCCGGGGGGCGGCGGCCTTGCATCTGCGAGCGCTCGGCAAGGATCGCTCGCCTGGCCGGAGGGCGCTCGCGCAAGGCCGCCTCGCCGCGCGCGCCAAGTCAGGTGTGGGCTGGCGGGCGACTTGGCACGCGCGGAGCCCCCTCCGGGCGAGGCTCCCCCGCGGGCTTCTGGGACCGAAACCCGGGCTGCTCATCGACGCCCGAACGTGGGGCGCGGGACTTGTCCCGTGCCGGACGCTTCTTGCGCTGACGCCAGGCGTTGGGTGTTTCAGATCCATCCGGCGTGTGGTGCGTCTGGGGTGGCCATGCGCTGGTGGGTTCTGATCTTCTTGCTGGGTTGCGGCGGCTCCACGGCTTCGTTGCCTGCTGCCGACAGCGCGCCTTCGGCACCCACTGAAGCAGCCATCGAGTGCGCGTCCTTGCCGCCTTGCCGACCCGACCTGGGCGTGTGCTTGCGGTGCACGACGCAGGGCAACCCGGAGTGGGTGTGGAGCGAAGCGCCGGGGAGTCCGCGCGTGCTGGCGCTCTCTCCCGCCACCATGTCGATGTCCAATCCGGATCTGGAGCAGGACTGCTGCTGGGGTCATCCCTTCGACCACGGCGTCCCCGACTGCGCGCGCTTCGAGTTCGACCAGCACGGCATGCCCCTGGCGACGCGAGCCACGAGCGAAGTGGAGGAGCAGTATCGCTACGGCTATCAGGCCGGTCGCGTGGTCACGGTCGAGGTCGACGAAGTCCCGTTCTGCGTGTCGAACGACTTCGGCGACCAGTCGCCCTGCGGCGTGCCCGACGGCACCTTCGATCGCTCGGCTGCCGTGAGCTGGGACGGCCTGCGCATGACGGCGGGCGGGGCCGAGTGGCGCTTCGACGAGGAGAGCAGGCTGAGCGAGTGGCGCACGCGCGACGGCTTCTCCGGGCGCAACACCTTCGAGGGTGATCACGTCAGCGAGCAGTACCAGGACAACGGCTCCGCGCCCTTCACGATGCGCTTCTCCTACGATGGCGAGGACCACCTCGTGCTGGCCGAGCGCTCTTTTGCCGACCACGTCGACCGGCTGCGCTGGACGTACGACGCGCACGGCTGGCCGACACGACGCGTCTTTCCCACGGGCGTGGTGGAGTACGACAACGAGTACGACGAAGGCGGTCAGCTCGTGAGCCGCGTCATCCGCCCCATCGAGAGCGCGACGCAGCACGGCGCGCCGACCACCTTCCTGCGTCGATACGACGAGCATGGGCTGCTGGTGGAAGAGAAGCGCGAACCGAACGGCATCGTCGGCAGCGCCAGCACGCGTTGGGAGCGAGACGAGCGCGGCGTCCCGCGGGCTGTGGTGCAGAATGGTCAGCGCGTCGATCAGAGCTGCCTCCTGCCCCTCGCGCGCTACTTCCGCTAGCGCCCTACGTCAGGCGCAGCCGTCGGGGCCGCAGGTCAGGCCTTGGCCGACGAGCTCGGGCACTGGCTGTGTCTCGCTCCAGGCTCTGTCCAAGACTTCCAGCAGGGTCTCGACGGGCTGCGCGCCCGAGAGGCCGTACTTGTGGCCGAAGACGAAGTAGGGGACGCCGCGGATGCCGAGGGAGGCGGCCGTGGCTTCGTCGCGACGCACGTCTTGTGCGTAGGCGTCTGCCGCCAGGATGGCTCGCGCCTCTTCCGCATCGAGTCCGACCTCGCTCGCCACGCAGACGAGCGCCTCGACCTCGCCGATGGGCTCTCCGTCGCCGAGGTAGGCTTGGAAGAAGCGCTCCTTCAGCGCGCTCTGCAGGCCCCTTTCGTGCGCGAGATGCAGCAGGCGGTGGGCGTCGAAAGTGTTGCCTGGGCGGATGCGGTCGAAGCGCATCTCGACGCCGTTGTCGGCGCCCACGCTCGTCATGCGATCGATCATCGCCTGACCTTCCTCCTTGGTCGTCCCGTACTTGCGGGCCAGACGCTCGGCGTAGGAGAGCTGCGACGTGTCCACGCTCTTCGGCGCCGAGGGGTCGAGCTCGAAGGAGTGAAACTCGACCTCCACCTCGTCAGCGTGTGCGAAGTCGGCGAGGGCCGCCTCGAGCTTTCGTTTGCCCACCCAGCACCATGGGCAGGCGATGTCGGACCAGACGTCGATGCGCAGCATGGCTTCAGATGTAAGGCCGAGGAGCGCAGCGCGCCACGGCTCTGAGAAATTGCGGGCAAGGGTGGCGTGAGGACGTGGACATGGTGGCACATCGCGTCGTTGGGGCGGGAGCCCTACACTGCAGGCGTGAACGCGCTCCCACGCTGCTGGCTCTTCGCGCTCGCGGCGACGCTCGGCGCGTGCGCGTCGGCGCCGCCTCCGCCCGTGGTGCATGCGGCGACGCCTGTCGCGCCGGAGTTGACGCTGGCGCGGGATCTGCTGGCCAGCTTGCCGGCGGGCGCGGACGGATGCGTCGTGGCCTGGCCCGGGCGGCTGTCGGAACGTCGGCGCCACCTGCTCGCGCGTGTGTCGGCGGCGCGGGGCTTCCCCTTCCTCGTGCCCGAGGGGCCGACGGTGTACGCGGAGGCCTGGCGCTATCGGCCCGACGGTGGCGTCTCCAGCGCCATGACCTGGGAGTTCGCGGGCTCGCGTGCGCGCTTGCGGCGCTTCATCGAAAGGCGCGCGCCTCTCGCCACGCGCTTCGATGGCCCGGACGAGGGCGACACCTCGGCCTACGCGGCGCGCTTCGTGGGACCGCATCGTGTGCTGCTGACGCGCGGGGAGTGGCCGCCGATGGAGCCATCGACTCCCGTGGTTGGAGTGGAGGGCGCCTGTGCCCATGCCCTCGATCGCGCGGTCGCCCAGGGCGCGTACGAGCTCGGCGTCGAGGCCGAGGCCGTCGCTCGCGCGCGGCCGCCGGGCTGGGATTCCGGCGTGGCGCCCAATCGCGTGACGACGAGGCTCCTGCCCGCACGGAACGCCGTGCGCGCCTATCGCCAGGAGACCTACGACGACGCCGGGGCGCTCGAGGCTGCGCAGGAACCCGCGCTCGACCCGGGCCGCTCGCCGCTCGACGAGGTGCTGCTTCCGGCACGCAGCTGGCGTGTCGGACCGCGTCGCTTGCGTCGGCT